>NZ_JBHWZH010000170.1:0-10879 GCF_042728285.1 Streptomyces sp. NPDC060194
CCCCGGGCCCGATGTGCTCGCGCTGCGCGCGGACTACCAGCGGCCACCCGTCGCCCGGGTGAGCGGGCCGTGCGAACGGCGCTGGGAGGCCCGCCCCGCGGCGAACGCCGCCGCGACGACGGCCGCCGCGACCCCCGCCCCCGCAGACGCCGCAACCGGCTTCCGCTCCTTGACCTGCGTCCACGCCCCACTCGCCGTGGACGCGACGGACCCCGCCGCCCCCACGACCGCCTTGCGCCCCGCCTCGACACCCTTGAACGACGACAGCGCCGCGTTACCCGCCGCCTTCGCCGCCTGCTGGGACTTCTCCCGCGCGGTCCGGGCGTCGACCCCGGGGGTCTTCTCGTCGATGGTCTCGGTCACCGAGCTGTTCTGGTTCTGAGCAGTCATGACCTTCGCGTTGCCGATCGCGGCGCGGACAAACGTGCCCGCGCCAGAAGATCCCGCGCCGGCCCGGCCGGCCGGTGCCCCGCCGGCCACACCGCCCGCAGCGCCCGCCGCAACACCAGCCCTTCGACCGGCACTTCGACGAGCCGCCGGTCCGACAGCTCCTCCCCCACCGCGAGTTCGCTGAGGACCGACGGCCCCGCCCCACCGACCGCGGCCGCCTTCAGCGCGGTGGTGGAGGCGAACTCCAGGAGCGGCGGGGCGAGTTCACCGACTCCGGCCGCGTCCGTCAGCGCCGCCTCAAGCACCTGCCGCGTCCCCGACCCCCGCTCCCGCAGGACCAGCGGCGTCGCGGCCAACTCCGCGGGCACGACCGCACGGCGGCGCCGCGCCCAGGGATGCCCCGCGGCGACCACGACGACGAGCCGGTCGTGCGCGACGACCACCCCGTCGAGGCCCCTCGGCACCTCAAGACCTTCGACGAACCCGAGGTCCGCCTCACCCGCGAGCAGCCGCTCGGCGACGTTCGCCGAGTTCCCCGCGGCGAGCGAGACGGCCGTGCCGGGGAAGTCCGCGCGCAGGGCGATGAGCCAGCGCGGCAGCAGGTACTCGGCGATGGTCATGCTGGCGGCGACCCGCAGCCGCGAGTCGCGCGTGTCCCGCAGCGCCTGCGCGCCGACGTCGAACGCCTCGGCCGCCTCGACGATCCGCCGCGCCCAGTCGGTGACGAGCACCCCGGTGGGGGTCAGCGTGGAGCCGCGCGGCGAGCGGTCCACCAGCGCGACCCCGAGCTGCCGCTCCATGGACCGCACCCGGCTGCTCGCGGCGGGCTGGCTGATGCCGAGCTCCCTGGCCGCCGCGCCGAGGCTGCCGAGCCGGGCCACGGCGAGCAGCAGCTGCAGCGCGCCCAGGTCCGGCACGCGGTGGGCCAGCGCCGCGGAGGTCTCTCCGCCGTCAGCCATCGCTCCCGCCCCTCTCCCCGCGCCGTGCCATAACCCCAGCTTATGCCCTCATCACCCCAAGGGTGCTGGTCAGGGCGCTCGTCCGGCCCGACGGTGGAGGCATGCTCCTCGCCGCCCCGCCCCGCCCGCCGATCACGGCGGCGGGCCCCGCGCCCCGCCCGTTCGCCCGCCTGCGCCACCTCGGCCCGAACTGGTACGCCGCCGTGATGGGCACCGCCGTCCTGGCCCCCGCCGGGGCCGCCCTCCCGGCCCGCCCCCCGCACCTGACCGTTGTCCTCACCACCGCCTGGGCGCTGTCCCTGCTCGCCCTCGCCGCCCTGCTCACCGCCCGCGTTGCGCACCGGCGCCACCACCGCGACCAGGCGTCCGCCCACCTGCGCGATCCGGCCGCGGCCCCGTTCCTCGGCTGCCTCCCCATGGCCCTGCTGGCCGTCGCCGGCGGCACGCTCACCGTCGGCTCCCCCGTCGTCGGCCACCGGGCAGCCGTCGCCCTCGGGGCGGCGCTGTGGACCGTGGGGACCGTGCTCGCCCTGTCGGTCGCCGTGGCCGTGCCGTACGCGATGGCGACCCGGATGCGGGTGCGGCGGGAGGAGGTGACGCCGGTGTGGCTGCTGCCGGTGGTCGCGCCGATGGTCTCGGCGGCGGTGGGCCCGGCCCTCGCCCCGGAGCTGCCCGCCGGGACCTGGCAGAGGGCGCTGCTGTGGACCTGCGTGGGCGCGGCGGCGCTCAGCCTGACCGGCACCCTGCTCGTGCTGCTCCCCCTGCTCGGACGGCTCGCGAAGGGGACTCCGCTCCCTCCCGCGCTCGCCCCGTCCCTCTTCCTCGTCCTCGGCCCGCTGGGCCAGTCGACGACGGCGACCGGCCGCTTCGCGGACCTCGCGCCCGGCGCCGTCGGAGCGACCGCGGCCGCCCGCTTCGACACGCTCGCGGTGGCCTACGGGATCCCGGTGACGGCCGCGGCCCTCGGCTGGCTCCTGGGGGCGGCCGCCCGGGTCGTACGGGCCCGGCGGGACGGGGCGGGGTTCGCGATGACGTGGTGGGCGTTCACGTTCCCCGTGGGCACCTGCGTCACCGGCGCGGCGGGCCTGGCCCGGCACACCGGCCTCCCCGCCCTCGGCTGGATCGCGACCGCGCTGTTCGCCGGCCTGGTGGCGGCCTGGACCGTGGTCGCCGCGCTCACCGTGCGCGGCCTGCACCGGGGCACGCTGCTCCCGGCGACCGGCTGACCGAACGACGGGGCCGGGCGTCCGCTCAGCGGCAGGGCGCGTCGTCCGAGGACTGGTGGGCGGCCTTGGTGGCGGTCGCCTCGATGTGCTCGGCGACGGCGACGAGCAGCACCCGGGTGGCCGGCACCGTGGTCCGGCAGCGGTGCCGCACCCCGCCGGAGAGGTACAGGGTGTCGCCCCGGCCGAGCTGGTAGACCCGCCCCTCCGCCTCGACCTCGGCCGCGCCCTCGACGACGTACATCAGCTCGTCGTTGCGGTGCTGGAACTCGCGGCCCGCGTCGTACTCGCCGGTGAGCTCGAGGGCGTGCATCTGGTGCTGGCCGCGGACCAGCGGGCGGACGCCCGGTTGCGGCTCGGGGTCCTGGTCGGCCTCGCGGACCACGTCGACGGTCCGGGCGGCGTCCGCGGCGACCAGGAGGTCCTTGGCGGTGGTGTCGAGGGCGGCGGCGATGCTGTCGAGGGAGGCCGTGCTGGGGCGGGCGCGCTCGTTCTCGACCTGGCTCAGGAAGGGGACGGACAGGCCGCTGCGCTCGGCGAGCGCGGACAGCGTGAGACCCAGGGCCCGGCGCCGGCGCCTGACGGCGGCCCCGACCCGGAGCTGTTCCTTGTCGTCCATCGCGTCGCTCCCCTCCGTGCCAAGGGCCCCCGGTGTGACATGTCTGCGAGCACCCTACGCAATCCGGTGGCTACGCGTCCCACCTGTGGACGAGCTGCCGGGACCCGTCGCGGCGGCGGGCCGCCGGGCGCCCGCCCGCGGGGTACCCGCAAGGGGGAACGATCGGCTCCGCCCGGAAATGCCCGAAGGGGCGGCCCAACACCCGAAGGTGTGGGCCGCCCCTCACGGGTTCGACGTCAGCTCTGCGGCGCCATCCTGTCGGCGATGCCCGGATTCCTCTTCATCCAGGTCTTCACCGCCTCCTCCTCCTTGCCCGTGCCGGCCTTCTGGATCTCGTTCTCCAGACCGGCGAGCTGCTTCTCGCTCAGACGGAAGTCCTTGAGCCACTTCGTCAGCCGCGGGTAGTGCGCGGAGAAGTCCTTGTTGGCGACGGTGTGGATCCGGTCGCCCTTGCCGAAGAGCCCCTCGGGGTCCTTCAGCTTGGTCAGCCCGTACTCGTTGTACGCCCAGTGCGGGGTCCACAGCATGACCGCGATGGGCTCCTTCTTGGCGTACGCGCGCTTCAGCTCCGCCAGCATGCCGGGGGTGGAGCTGTCGACGACCTTGTACTCACTTCCGAGCCCGTAGCCGGGGACGACCTTGTTCTTCAGGATGTCCATCGTCTCGGTGCCGGCCTCGATGCCGACGATCCGGCCCTTGAAGTCCTTCCCACGCCCCTTGAGGTCGTCGAGCGAGTCGACGCCCTTGACGTAGGAGGGGACGGCGAGCTCCAGGGAGGTGGGCCCGTACCAGGAGCCGAGGTCGGAGAGCTTGCTCCGGTACTTGTCCCAGTACTTCTTCTGCGTGTACGGCAGCCAGCCGTCGAACTGGACGTCGATCTGGCCGTCGGCGAGGGCGGTGTACATCGGGCCGACCTCGAACTGGCGCAGGTTCATCGTGTAGCCGCGCTCCTCCAGGACCGCCTTCCACAGGTAGGTGGCGGCGATGTCCTCCTCCCAGGGGAACCAGGCGACCTCGACGGGGCGGTCCCGCTCGTCCTTGCCGCTCTTGCGCGACTTGGACTCCTTGGGCAGCGGGGCCCACTTCTCGAACTGGCTCTTGTTCTTGTCGAGCCAGGTCTTCACGGCCTCCTGCTGGTCGCTCTTGTCGACCTTCTGGATCTCCGCCTCGAGCCCGGTGAGCTGCTTCTCGGTCATCGAGAAGTCCTTGAGCCACGTGGCGACCAGCGGGTTGTCGGCGGCGAAGCCCTTGCGGCCCAGCATGTGGATCCTGTCGCCCTTGCCCCAGGTGCCCTTGGGGTCCTTGAGCTTGGTGAGGTCGTACTCGCTGTAGGCCCAGTGCGGCGACCACAGGGTGGTGACGATCGGCTCCTTCTTGGCGTACGCGCGCTTGAGCTCCGCGAGCATGGCCGGGGTGGAGCCGTCGACGACCTTGTACTCGCCCTCCAGGCCGTACTTCTTCAAAACGTCGCTCTTGAGGAGCTTCATCATCCCGGCGCCGGGCTCGATGCCGATGATCTTGCCCTTGAACTTCTTCCCCTGGCCCTTGAGGTCGGCCATGGAGTCGATGCCCTTGACGTAGGACGGCACGGACAGCTCCAGGGAGGTGGGTCCGTACCAGTCGCCGTAGTCCTCCAGCTTGCTGCCGTACTTCTTCATGTACGAGGCGTGGGTGACCGGCAGCCACGAGTCCGTCTGGACGTCGATCTGACCGCCCGCCATGCCGGTGTAGAGCGCGCCGGCGTCGTACTGCTGGACGTCTACCTGGTAGCCGCGCCGCTCCAGCATCTCCTTCCAGAGGAAGGTGGAGGCGATGCCCTCGTCCCAGGGGATGTAGCCGAGGGAGATCTTCTTGCCGTGGCCGACGTCCGTGGCGCTGCCGCCGGCGGAGGCGGACTTCGTGCCGCCCAGGACGCTCATGCCGCCCGCGAGGAGCGCCAGTACCAGGACACCGGCGACGGCGACGACGGGCTGCGGACGGTAGGTCCAGATCTGCCGGACGCCGGTGGTCTGGGCCTTCGCCTTGGCGAGCGCGCGGCGACCGACGGGCAAGACCTGGCGGCCGAGCGCGCTGGTGAGCCGGTCGAGGTAGATCGCCAGGACGACGATGGAGATGCCCGCCTCGAAGCCGAGGCCGATGTTGAGCTGGCTGATGCCCTCGTAGACGGAGGCGCCGAGGCCGGCCGCACCGACCATGCCGGCGATGACGACCATGGACAGCGACAGCATGATCACCTGGTTGATGCCGGCCATGATGGTCGGCAGCGCCAGCGGCAGCTGCACCCGCAGCAGGGTGTTGCGCGGGGTGGTGCCGAACGCCTCGGCGGCCTCGACGAGTTCCGCGTCGACCTGGCGGATGCCCAGTTCGGTCATCCGGACGCCGGGCGGCATCGCGAAGATGAAGGTGGCGATGATGCCGGGGGGCGCGCCCAGGCCGAAGAAGATGACGGCCGGGAGCAGGTAGACCATGCCGGGCATGGTCTGCATGAAGTCCAGGAGCGGCCGCAGTAGCCCGCTGACCCGCTTGGAGCGGGCCGCCCAGATGCCGAGCGGCACCGAGACGACGATCGCGACCAGCGTGGAGACCAGGACGAGCGACAGCGTCAGCATCGCCTCGGACCACAGCTCCATCGAGTCGATGAAGGCGAATCCGACGAAGGCGAGGGCGCCGGCGAGCAGTCCGCGCAGCCACCAGGCGACGACGGCGAGGATACCGGCGAGGATCAGCGGCTCGGGGGCGGACAGGACGGCGTTGAGGCCGTCGTAGAGGCCGTTGACGAGCGCGGTGATCGCGTCGAACAGCCAGGAGAGGTGGCGCTGGAGGGAGTCGACACCGCTGTCGACCCAGTCGCCGATGGGGATCCTAGGCACGCGCCGCCACCTTGCCGTTCTTCTCGTCCGCCGTTCTGGCGGCCTGTGCCGTGCTTCCCGTCGCGGTCGCCTTGGCCCGCGCCACCGCGGCCCTGGCCCGGGCCAGCGGGCCGTCGGCGGGCTCGGGCCGGGCGGCGGGCGCGGCGCCGCCGTCGCCGATGAAGCTCATCAGGCGGCCCTGCGGCACGACGCCGACGACGTCGCCGCGCGCGCCGACGACGTTGACGGGGTGGGTGAGCCGGGCGCCGACCGCGCACACCTCGGACAGCGGGGTGTCCTCGGTGACGGACGCGCAGTCGCACTCCTGCGCGCCCGGTTCGGGCGCGGACATGACGGCCTTCGCGGTGAGCACCCGGGAGCGGTCGACGTCCTGGATGAAGGAGGCCACGTAGTCGTTCGCGGGCCGGACCAGGATGTCCTCGGCGCTGCCGGTCTGCACGATGCGGCCGTCGCGCATGACGGCGATCCGGTCGCCGAGCCGCATGGCCTCGTTGAGGTCGTGCGTGATGAACACGATGGTCTTCTTGAGCTTGGTCTGCAGGTGCAGCAGCTGGTCCTGCATGTCACGGCGGATCAGCGGGTCGAGCGCGCTGAAGGACTCGTCCATGAGCAGCAGGTCGGCGTCGGTGGCGAGCGCGCGGGCGAGGCCCACCCGCTGCTGCATGCCGCCGGACAGCTCGTCGGGCCAGGAGTCCTCCCAGCCCTTGAGACCGGCCAGCTCCAGTGCCTCCAGGGCGCGTTCGCGGCGCTCGGCGCGGGCGACGCCCTGCACCTCCAGGCCGTAGGCGGCGTTGTCCAGGACGCTGCGGTGCGGGAAGAGCGCGAAGTGCTGGAAGACCATGCTGATCTTGTGCGAGCGGACCGCGCGCAGGTCGCGGGGGCTCAGGGCGGTCAGGTCCTGCCCGTCGAAGAGGACCTGGCCGGCGGTCGGCTCGAGCAGGCCGTTGAGCATGCGGAGCAGCGTGGACTTGCCGGACCCGGACAGTCCCATGACGACGAAGATCTGCCCCGGCTCCACGGTGAAGGAGGCGTCGATCACCGCGGCGGTCGTGCCGTCGGCCCGTAGTTCGTCACGGTCGGCGCCGGCTTCGAGCCTGCGCACCGCGTCGTCGGGTCCTTTGCCGAACACCTTGTACAAGTGCTCGGCCTGCAGCCTGGACACATACACCTCTCGGGTCGTACGAGAAACGTCCCGCCGCCCCCGCGGGCCGGACGTGGAACGACGCGGGTTCCGCCCGCACGCCCCGGCAGGCCACCTCAATAGGTTCACCATGCAACGGGTTGCGTTCCGGGGCCGCTCCTCCCCGCACTTGTCCCGACCAAACCCGACCGTGACCCGGCTCACGTTCGACGGCGCTTCCGTCGGCGGCCCGGTTCTGATTGGCTGCCCCGCCACAGACGGGGCGCACGGGCGTTGTCAGTGGGGTGCGGCATCATCGGCGGTGTGACGACCACGACACGACGCCTCATGCTCCTGGACACCGCCTCGCTGTACTTCCGCGCCTACTTCGGTGTGCCGGACTCGGTGAAGGCCCCCGACGGCACCCCGGTGAACGCGGTGCGCGGCCTGCTCGACTTCATCGCCCGCCTCGTCGCCGACCACCGGCCGGACGACCTGGTGGCCTGCTGGGACGACGACTGGCGTCCGCAGTGGCGCGTCGACCTGATCCCCTCCTACAAGGCGCACCGGGTCGCCGAGGAGAGCGCCGCGGGCCCGGACGTCGAGGAGACCCCCGACACCCTCTCCCCGCAGGTCCCGGTCATCGAGGACGCCCTGCGGGCGATCGGCATCGCCCGGATCGGCGCCGACGGCTACGAGGCGGACGACGTGATCGGCACCCTGACCGCCCGGGCCGGCGGCCCGGTGGACATCGTGACCGGCGACCGGGACCTCTACCAGCTGGTCGACGACGCCCGGCGGGTGCGCGTGCTCTACCCGCTCAAGGGCGTCGGCACCCTGCAGGTGACCGACGAGGCCTGGCTGCGGGAGAAGTACGGCGTGGTCGGCGCCGGCTACGCGGACCTCGCCCTGCTGCGCGGCGACCCGAGCGACGGCCTGCCGGGCGTGCCCGGCATCGGCGAGAAGACCGCGGCGAAGCTCCTGGACGCCTACGGCGACCTGGCCGGGATCCGCTCCGCGGCCGCCGACCCCGTCTCGAAGCTGACCCCGACCCAGCGCCGGCGGATCGTGGAGGCGGCCGGCTACCTGGACGTGGCGCCGAAGGTGGTCAAGGTCGCCGACGACGTGCCGCTCCCCGCCTTCGACGCCGCCCTGCCGCGCGAACCGGTCGACCCGGCCGCGCTCGACGCGCTGGCGGAGCAGTGGGGCCTCGGCGGCTCCCTGCAGCGACTGCTCGCCACGCTCGCCGGATGACCTGGTAACTTAGGCATACCTAAGTTACCGGGGTCGGATGCGGCGCCCCGGACCGCAGCCATCAGGGGAGAACGCGTGGCAGAGCGACCCGAGCGCAAGGCACCGAAGGCGACCGAGGCCCAGGTGGTCCGCACCGAGCGGCTCTCGCCGCACCTGCAGCGGGTGGTGCTCGGCGGACCCGGGCTCGCCGGCTTCACCCTCGCGGGGTGCACCGACCACTACGTCAAGCTGCTCTTCGCGCCGCCCGGCGTCGGCTACCCCGAGCCGTTCGACGTCGCCCGCATCCGCGCCGAACTCCCTCGCGAGCAGTGGCCCGTGACCCGCACGTACACCGTCCGGGCCTGGGACGCCGAGGCCGGCGAGATGACGGTGGACTTCGTCGTCCACGGCGACGAGGGCCTCGCCGGCCCCTGGGCGCTGCGCGCGCAGCCGGGCGACGTCATCCGCTTCCTGGGCCCCGGCGGCGCCTACGCCCCCTCCGCGGACGCCGACTGGCACCTCCTCGCCGGCGACGAGAGCGCCCTGCCGGCGATCGCCGCCGCACTCGACGCGCTCCCCTCCGACGCCGACGTGCTCGCCTTCGTGGAGATCGCGGGCCCCGAGGACGAGATCAAGGTGGACGACCGGATCGTCTGGCTGCACCGCGGCGAGCGCCCGGTCGGCGCGGCGCTGGTGTCCGCCGTGCGCCAGGCGGCCTTCCCGGCGGGCGAGGTGCACGCCTTCGTCCACGGCGAGGCCGGCTTCGTCAAGGAGCTGCGCCGCTACCTGCGGATCGAACTGGCCGTCCCACGGGAGCAGTTGTCGATCTCCGGGTACTGGCGCCTCGGGCACGACGAGGACGGCTGGCAGGCGTCGAAGTCGACCTGGAACGCGCAGGTGGAGGCCGAGCAGGAGACCGCCGCGTAGCGACCGTCTCCGGAGAGCGCGGGGGTGCGGGCCCCGCAGGACGCGCAACAGCGCCGCCTCACCCGGGCAGTTGGCTCCTTGTGCGACGATTCCGCCATGAGTGTCGCGGTAGTCCTCTTCACCTCCGATCTCCGGGTCCACGACCACCCCGCCCTGCGCGCGGCCCAGCGCGCCGGGGACAGCGTGGTCCCCCTGTTCGTCCGCGACCGCGGCATAGAGGACGCCGGCTTCACCGCCCCCAACCGCCTCGCCTTCCTCGCCGACTGCCTCGGCTCGCTCGACGAGCAACTGCGCTCGTGCGGCGGCCGGTTGATCGTCCGTCACGGGGACGTCGTCGACGAGGTCGTGAAGGTCGCCACCGAGACCGGAGCCCGCCAGGTGCACCTCTCGGGCGGCGTCAGCGGCTACGCCCACCGCCGCGAGGAGCGGCTGCGGGAGGCCCTCGACGGCCTCACCGGCCAGGTGTGCACGCTGCACGTGCACGACGCTGTCATCACCACGATCGCGCCGGGTCAGGTCACCCCCACCGGCCGCGACCACTTCGCGGTCTTCACCCCGTACCTGCGCCGGTGGGAGAAGGAGACCCTGCGCACGCCCGAGGGCGCGCCGCGCACGCTGCGGGTGCCCGCCGACCTGGCGAGCGACCCGCTCCCGGAGCGGCCGGCCGCGAAGCACCTCTCCCCCGCCCTCGCCCCCGGCGGGGAGACCGAGGCCCGGAGGCGGTTCGCGGCCTGGCTGGACAACGGGATCGACGACTACGACACCGGCCACGACGACCTGGCCGCCGACGCCACCTCCCGGCTCTCCCCCTACATCCACTTCGGCTGCCTCTCCCCCGTCGAACTGGTCCGGCGGGCCCGCGAACGGGGCGGGGCGGGAGCGGAGGCCTTCGTCCGGCAGCTGGCCTGGCGGGACTTCCACCACCAGGTCATCGCCGCGCGCCCCACCGCCGCGCACGCCGACTACCGGTCGAAGAACGACCGCTGGCGCTCCGACGAGCGCGAGATCGCCGCCTGGCGGGAGGGCCGCACCGGCTACCCGATGGTCGACGCCGCCATGCGGCAGCTCGCCCACGAGGGGTGGATGCACAACCGCGGCCGGCTGATCGTCGGCAGCTTCCTGACGAAGACCCTGTACGCGGACTGGCGGATCGGCGCCCGCCACTTCCTGAGCCTGCTCGTCGACGGCGACCTCGCCAACAACCAGATGAACTGGCAGTGGATGGCCGGCACCGGCACCGACACCCGCCCCAACCGGGTCCTCAACCCGGTCGTCCAGGGCAAGCGCCTGGACCCGCAGGGCGACTACGTGCGCCGCTGGGTGCCCGAGCTGGCGGACCTGGCCAAGCGGTACGTCCACGAGCCGTGGGAGCTGCCCGAGGGCGAGCGGGCGAAGCTGGACTACCCGGACCCGATCGTCGACCTCTCCGAGGCGCGGTCGCGGTTCGAGGCCGCCCGCGGCTGACCCGGTACGCGGAACGGCCCGGTGGGGGGCGGCGCGCCCCCCCCCCCCCCCCCCGGCGCGCCAAAAACACAGAC
>NZ_JBHWZH010000171.1:0-10856 GCF_042728285.1 Streptomyces sp. NPDC060194
CCGCCACCCGGGGAGGGTGGCGGACCCCGTCGGGACCGAAGGTGTCACACCGTCAGAGGAAGGTGACGCACCGTCAGAATCCGTGTCAGAACGAGGGGATGACCGATCCCGCGTACTTGTCCTCGATGAACTTCTTCACCTCGGGCGAGGTGAGGAGCTTCTCCAGCTTCTTCACCCGCGGGTCGTTCTCGTTGCCCTCCTTGACGGCCAGGAAGTTGCCGTAGGGGTTGTCGTCCGCGGACTCCAGGACGAGGGCGTCCTCGGCGGGCTTGAGGTCGGCCTCGATGGCGTAGTTGCCGTTGATGACGGCGGCGTCGACGTCGTCGAGGGAGCGGGGCAGCTGGGCGGCCTCCAGCTCCTTGAACTTCAGGGCCTTCGGGTTCTTCGCGATGTCCTTGGGGGTCGCCGCGTTGCCGGCGCCCTCCTTCAGCTCGATGATGCCGTTGGCGTCGAGGAGCTGGAGGGCGCGGGCCTCGTTGACGGTGTCGTTGGGAACGGCGATCGTCGCGCCCTTCTTCAGCTCGTCCGCCTTCTTCGCCTTGTTGGAGTACAGGCCGAGGGGCTCGAGGTGGACGGTGACGCCCGGCACGATGTGGGTGCCGTTCTTCTTGTTGAAGTCGTCCAGGTAGGGCTTGTTCTGGAAGTAGTTGGCGCCCACGGAGCCGTCCTCGGTCGCCGTGTTCGGCAGGACGTAGTCGGTGAACTCCTTGACCTCCAGGTCGAGGCCCGCCTTCTTCGCCAGCTTGTCCTTGACGAAGTTCAGGATCTCGGCGTGCGGGACCGGGCTGGCGGCGACGATCAGCGGCTTGCCCGCCTTCGCGTCCTCGGATCCGGTCGCGGCCTTCTCCGAACCGCAGGCGGAGAGCCCGAAGGTGAGCGCTCCGGCGGCGAGGACGGCGGTGGTGATCTTGGTGGTGTTACGCACGAAAAGTGCCTTTCTCCAGGGATGGTTCGGCCCGGTGAGGGGCCAGGGGGGTCAGGAGGTCTTGAGGGGTTCGGCGGCGTCCGGGCGGGCGGAGCCGGCGTCCGGGCCGGTGCCGGCGGGGGCCGTGTCGGCGCGCAGGAGGCGCAGCCGGGGCCGGGCCGAGCCGTGTCCGCGGCGGGACAGGCCGCGGGCGGCCAGGTCGCCGGCCAGCTGGATCAGGGAGATCACGACGGCCAGGATGGCGACGGTGATCCACATCAGCCCGGTCTCGAAGCGCTGGTAGCCGTAGCGGACGGCGACGTCGCCGAGGCCGCCGGCGCCGACCGTGCCGGCCATCGCGGAGTAGCCGATGAGGGCGACGACGGTGGTGGTGGCGCCGGAGATCAGCGACGGCAGCGACTCGGGGAGCAGCACCTTGCGGACGATGGTCCAGGTGTTGCCGCCCATGGCCTGGACGGCCTCGACGAGACCGCCGTCCACCTCGCGGACGGATGTCTCCACCAGCCGGGCGAAGAACGGGATCGCGCCGATGGCGAGCGGGACGATCGCCGCGTTCGGGCCGATCGTGGTGCCCACGACGGCGCGGGTGAAGCCGAGCAGGGCGACCATCAGGATGATGAACGGCATGGAGCGCGCGATGTTCACCGTCTGGCCGACGACCTTGTAGACGAGCGTGTTCTGCAGCAGCCCGCCGCGGTCGGTCAGGACGAGCAGCACGCCGAGCGGCAGACCGCCGACCAGGGCGATCAGGCCGGACCAGCCGACCATGTACAGGGTGTCCCAACACGCCTGCGCGAGCAGGGGCTGCATCTCGGACCAGGTCACTTCGCACCGTCCTTCACGAGCTCGGCCAGGGCGGCCCCGTCTGCCTCGTCCGCCACGTCCACCTGCAGTCCCTGCTCGCGCAGGAAGCCGATCGGCACGACGTTCTCCTCGAAGCGGCCGGGCAGTTCGATCCGCATCCGGCCGACCTGGCGGCCGGCGACGGTGTCCATGGCGGCGCCGAGGATCGAGATGTCGATGTTGTAGGTCCGCGACAGCTGGGAGATGACCGGGCGGGTCGCGGCGGCGCCGTGGAAGGTGACGTCGACGACCGTGCGGTCGGGGCCGGAGGCCTCGCCGCCGACCGGGAACAGCGCGGCGGCCAGCTCGGAGCCGGGGGTGGCGAGCAGCTCGGGGACGGTGCCGGACTCGACGACGCGGCCGTTCTCCATGAGCGCGGCGGAGTCGCAGATCCGCTTCACGACGTCCATCTCGTGCGTGATGAGCAGGACGGTGAGGCCGAGCTGCCGGTTCAGGTCGCGCAGGAGCTGGAGGATCGACCGGGTCGTCTCGGGGTCGAGCGCGCTGGTCGCCTCGTCGGAGAGCAGCACCTTGGGGTCGCCGGCCAGGGCGCGGGCGATGCCGACGCGCTGCTTCTGACCGCCGGAGAGCTGCGCCGGGTACGACTTCGCCTTGTCGGCGAGGCCGACCAGGTCGAGGAGTTCGAGTGCCTTGCGGCCACGCTCGGCGCCGCTGACCCCGAGGATCTCCAGCGGGAGTTCGACGTTGGCCTGGACGGTCCGCGAGGAGATCAGGTTGAAGTGCTGGAAGACCATGCCGATGCGCGAGCGCGCCTCGCGCAGCTGCCTGCCCGCGCGCGGGGAGCGTCCGGCGAGCGCGGTGAGGTCCTGGCCGTCGACGGTGACCGTGCCGGAGGTGGGGCGCTCCAGGAGGTTCACGCAGCGGATGAGGGAGGACTTGCCGGCGCCGCTCTGGCCGATGACCCCGTAGACCTCGCCCTCGCGGACATGGAGATCGACTCCGTCGAGGGCGGTCACTTCTCGGGACCGCGAGCGGTAGACCTTCGTGAGGCCTGTGGTGGTGATCACTGTGATTCCGTCACTGTCGAGTGCGCGGCGCGGATCGCACACCGGGCACGGGGCGTTCTTCGGAAGGGCGCGACACGGGTCGGAAACGGCGCGAAGCCGGGAGGTAACGCGTGCGCGGGGCGGCCCGGTCCGTGAGCGGGTCGGTCACGGGCGGGGCGGAAAGCTCGCTTCGGGGCGCGAAAGCGGGTGCGGGGGCCCTCAGAAGGCGCACATTCGACACATACAACGAGCACCGGGCGTCATCGTCGCCTCGGTCGCAGGGATGCGGTTGCTCGTCGTGGTCATGCGGACCAGTAAAGCAGACGGTGTGACGAACGGATCCGGGGTGTCCGGATACCGGACATCCGTCCGCGCCTCGGTATACGACCCCGGAGGCCCGGCAGGACCCGCGCACCGCAGGTGCTCCGGCCCGTCCCACCGGCCGGGCGGCGGCCGGGCGGCCGCTCGCGATGTGGCCGACGCCACCTCCCGGGGCCGGGCAAAGCGGTCGCCGGGGGCCGTAATAGGGTCCCCTCATGCTTGTTGCCCTGACGGTCACGACCAGTGTGGCCGCGCTCCTGCTCGCCGCGTGGTGCGGCCACGCGGCCTACCGGGACCAGCCGACCAAGGACTGGCACTTCATCGGGATGGCCGTCGTCACCCTGCTGGTGCTCGTCCAGCTCGTCGTGGGGATCGTGCTGGTCGCGGGCGGCGAGGAGCCCGCGGAGGGCAGGACGCTGTTCTTCTCCTACCTGGTGGGCGCCCTCGCGTGCGTTCCGGCGGCCGGTCTGCTGTCGCTGAGCGAGCGCACCCGCTGGGGCTCGGTGACGGTGGCGGCGGGGGCGGTCGTCCTCGCCGTGCTGCAGGTGCGGCTGCACGACATCTGGGGCGGCGGCCATGGCTGAGCGGACCGGTCGGACGCCCCGGACACGGCTCATGTCCGGCCCCGGCGTGGTCGTCCTGTGGCTCTACGGCGTGATCACGGTGGGCGCGCTCTCGCGGTCGGTGTACGAGATCCTCACGAAGTTCGACGAGGCCCCGCTGGCGTACACCCTGTCCGGGATCGCCGCGCTGATCTACCTCTTCATCACGTACTCGCTGGTGCGCGGCGGGGAGCGGGCGCGCCGCGCGGCGCTGGCGTGCTGCGTGGTCGAGCTGACCGGGGTGCTGACGGTGGGCACCTGGACGCTCCTCGACCCGTCCGCGTTCCCGGACTCCACGGTGTGGTCGCAGTACGGAATGGGCTACCTGTTCATCCCGCTGCTGCTGCCGCTCACCGCCATCCACTGGCTGCGGAAGGCCGGCCGGGTGGAGGAGCCGGCCGGCTGACGCTCCCGCGCCGCGCTCAGGCGCTGGCCACGTAGGACGCGGACGGCGCGCCCTTCTCCAGCAGGATCAGGCGCACGCCGTCGCCGCCGGTGCGCTCGCCGACGGCCGTGTACCCGGCCTTGCGGTACAGGCGCAGGTTGCTCTCGCTGCGGTGGCCGGTGAAGAGCCGGAACTGCTTCGTGTCGTGCTCGGCCGAGAGCAGCCGCTCGGCGGCGAGCAGCAGGCGGGCGCCGAGCCCGTGGCCCTGGAGGCGCGGGTGGACGCAGAGCTTGGCGATCTCCCCCGCGTGGTCGGACCCGATCGCCGCGTGCGCCGAGCCGACGACCTCGTCGCCGAGACGGGCGACCAGGACGGCGCCGGCGGCGACCTCGGCCCGCAGCGACTCCAGGCTCTGGACCAGCGGGTCGATGCGGTAGTTGCCGTACCGGGCCGCCTCGCTCTGGAAGCAGAGGTAGCGCAGCCGGAAGACCTGTTCGGCGTCCTCTTCGGTCGCCCCCGAGATGGTCACGCTCATGCCCATGTGTGCATGCCTCCCGCTCACCTGTACGCCGGTTGTCTACGGCTGCTTTCCCCACCGTTCGACCGGGCCAACCTCCGCGGCCAGCAATCTGCGCAGACATCCCAGACATCGGGAACGTACCGGCCCCAAGCTGCCCTGTGACATACCCAACTCCCCCGCGATCTCGCGGTAGGTGGGTTCGCCGGGTGCGAGCAGCGCGGCGAGGAGCTCGGGGCAGCGGCCCGGCAGCCGGGACACCGCCCGCCGGAGCCGGAGCCGGTCGTCGACGTCGATCGCCCGGGGCTCGGGGCCGCTCTCGCCCTCGGTGCGCGGCTCGGCGTCCTCGAAGCGGTCGTAGGGGATCTCGCGGCGGGCCCGCCGCCGGGCGGCCCGGGCCTCGGTCCGGACCGCGCGGCGTACCCATGCGGCCCGGTCCTCGGGCGGCGACTGCGACAGCAGCCTCACCCAGACGTCCTGTTCGAGGTCCTCCGGGTCGGTGTCCGCGGCCGCGGCCTCCGCGGCGGCCTCGGCGGCGAGCAGCGGGCGCAGGGCGTCGATGGTGTCCATGCCGGGGGGCACGCGGCCGCCGGGCGGCCGGTTGCGGGGGCGGCCGCGGCTCACCCGTACGGAGACGACGGCCGGTTCAGCCGTTGACGCGGCGGCCGGCGGAGCGGAAGTCCGCCGCGGCCAGCAGTCCCGTGTCCGGCTGGTCGGTGAAGATCCCGTCGATGCCGGTGGCGAGGTAGGCGGCGTAGGCGCCGAAGACGTCGCCGTAGGCGTTGGGGTCGGTCCCCTTGCGGAAGTCCAGCGGCAGGAAGGAGTTCTCGTTGCGCAGGGTGTAGGGGTGCAGGACGAGCCGTTCGCGGTGGGCGTCGCGGACCAGGGTGGTCGGCGCGAGCAGCTTGCCGGTGGCGTCCTTGGGGATGACGAGGTCGAGGGTGGGTCCGATGCCCTGGGCGAAGCCGGCGATCCACTGCAGACCGCGCGGGGTGATCAGGTCGGCCACCGTGCGGGGGTCGCCTGCCTCCGCGAAGTCCCACGGCCGGGTGGCCGCCCCGGACAGCAGGACGACCAGGGGCGCGTCGACGAGCCGCGCGAGCCGCTGGATGCTGCCGGGCTCGAAGGACTGCAGGAAGTTCGGCGAACTCGCCCGGTGGCGGCCGTACTTCTTCAGCAGCCGGGCGAGCGGCTCCTCCAGGCCGAGGCCGAGCTTGCGGAAGTAGGTGGGGTGCTTGGTCTCGACGTGCAGCCAGACGCGGCGGCCCCGGCGGCGGCCCTCCGTCTCCGCCCAGCGGAGCACCTCCTCGAAGGTGGGGATCGTCCACCGGCCGTCGTAGAGGGTGTTCTCCTGGCGGGTGCCGGGGATGCGCTCGGTGGCGCGCAGGGTCTTCAGCTCGGCGAGGGTGAAGTCCTCGGTGAACCAGCCGGTGTAGCTGACGCCGTCGACGGTCTTGGTGGTGCGGCGGCCGGCGAACTCGGGGTGCGCGGCGACGTCGGTGGTGCCGGTGATGTCGTTCTCGTGGCGGCAGACCAGGTGGCCGTCCTTGGTCGGGACGAGGTCCTGCTCGACGACGTGCGCGCCCATGTCGAGGGCGAGCTGGTAGGAGCCGAGGGTGTGCTCGGGGCGGTAGCCGCTGGCGCCGCGGTGGGCGATGACGGTGGGCACCGGCAGGTCGTCGCCGTTCCCGCGCCGCCCGTCGGCGTACGCGGCGGGGGCGGCCGCGCCGAGTCCGGCCGCGCCGGCGCCGAGCACGGCCGCGCCCAGGACGCTCCGCCGCGTCGCTCTCCCGCCCTGCCGCTGGTCCCGTGCGGTGTCTCGCGTCATCGGTCCTCCAAGGGGGATGCGCCGCACCGGGCGGCGGCGGGTGCCCGATGGTAGGGGGGTACGCCTTACGGCGGGGAGACCGTAGACGGAACGCAGAGGTAACGGGGGTCAACACTGTGTATCGAGTCCATGAACCCGATGTGCGTCCGGCGGCGGCCCGCGAGTATCGTCCTCACCTGCACCGTTTCAACTGGACACCTTGACACCGGAGGAACCGTTGTCGCGCTTCGCGCTCATCAAGGCAGTGCTCGGACCGATCATGCGCCTGATGTTCCGCCCCCGGGTGGAAGGCGCCGAGAACATTCCGGGCACGGGGCCGGTCATCCTGGCCGGCAATCACCTGACCTTCATCGACTCGATGATCGTGCCGCTCTGCTGCGACCGCCAGGTCTGCTTCATCGGCAAGGACGAGTACGTCACCGGCAAGGGCGTCAAGGGCCGCCTCATGGCGTGGTTCTTCACCGGTGTCGGCATGATCCCGGTCAACCGCGACGGCGGGCGGGGCGGGGTGGCGGCGCTGATGACGGGCCGCCAGATGCTGGAGGAGGGCAAGGCGTTCTCCATCTACCCCGAGGGCACCCGCTCCCCCGACGGCCGCCTCTACCGGGGCCGTACGGGCATCGCGCGCCTCACGCTGATGACGGGCGCGCCGGTCGTGCCGTTCGCCGTCATCGGCACCGACAAGATCCAGCCGGGCGGCGCGGGCGTGCCGCGGCCGGGCAAGGTGACGATCCGGTTCGGCGAGCCGATGGAGTTCTCCCGCTACGAGGGGATGGACCGCGACCGCTACGTGCTGCGGGCGGTCACCGACTCGGTGATGGCGGAGGTCATGCGGCTGTCGGGGCAGGAGTACGTGGACATGTACGCGACCAAGGCGAAGGCGGCCTGAGCCGCCGACCCCGCGGCGACCGACTTCAGCGCTCCGCGACCGCCCGCACCCGGGCGGCCGCGGAGCGCACCCGGTTCAGGGGTGCTCGATCCCGTCCTCCAGCTTCTGTCCGCGCAGCAGGAACCACGCCGCGACGGCCGTCGCGAGCAGGACGACCGCGCCGATCCCGGCGGCCGTCTGCAGACCGTCGACGAAGGCGGACTGGGCCGAGCCGAGGAGCTGCGCGCCCTGTTCGGCGGGGAGCTGCCCGGAGACCTCCCACGCCCCGCCGAGCGACTCGTGCGCCGCGTCGCGGGCCGCGTCCGGCACCCCCGGCGGCGTCGCGAAGCCCGCGTAGACGCCGGTGACGATGGAGCCGAGCAGTGCGATGCCGAGCGCCGCGCCGAGCTCGTAGGCCGTCTCGGAGACGGCGGAGGCCGAACCGGCCTGCTCCTTGGGGACGCTGGAGAGGATGACGTCGGCGGTGACGGTGAAGGAGAAGCCCGCGCCGACCCCGACGACCAGCAGGGCGGCGCCGAGCAGCGGGTAGCCGGTGGACTGCCCGACCGTGGTGATCACGCCGAGCGAGAGGCCCACGGCGGCGAGGCCGCCGGCGACGACCGCGCGGACCGAGTACCTGCGGGCGACGACGCCCGCGACCAGTCCCGCCGCCACCGCGCCGATGGCGGCCGGGAGTTCGGCGAGGCCCGCCTCCAGGGGCGAGCGGCCCTGGACCAGTTGCAGGAACTGGGAGAGGAAGAACACCAGGCCGGACAGGCCGAGGATGGTCAGCAGGTCGGCCAGGACGGCTCCGGAGAAGCCGCGGTGGCGGAAGAGCCGCATGTCGAGCAGCGGCGAGGGCAGGGTCAGCTGGCGGCGGACGAACCCGTACAGGCCGATGACGCCCAGGGCCGCCGCGACCGCCACGCCCCAGCCCGCCCCGTGCGCCGCCGCCTCCTTGATCGCGTAGACGACGCCGACCATGCCGACGAGGGAGAGCAGCACGCTGAGCAGGTCCCAGGGGCCGGGGTTCGGGTCGCGGGACTCCGGCAGCAGCTTGACGCCGACGAGGACGAGGACGGCCATCACCGGCAGGTTGATGAGGAAGACCGAGCCCCACCAGAAGTGCTCGAGCAGGAACCCGCCGACGACCGGGCCGACCGCGGCGCCGGCGGAGGCCGCGGCGCCCCAGATGCCGATCGCGAGGCTGCGCTCCTTGGGGTCGTGGAAGATGTTGCGGATCAGCGCGAGCGTGGACGGCATCAGGGTGGCGCCGGCGACGCCGAGCAGCGCGCGGGCCGCGATCATCATCTCGGGGCTGGTGGCGTAGGCGTTGAGCACGGAGACCGCGCCGAACGCGACCGCGCCGACGAGCAGCAGTTTCTTGCGGCCGATGCGGTCGCCGAGGCTGCCCATCGACACGAGCATGCCGGCGATCACGAACGAGTAGACGTCGCCGATCCACAGCAGCTGGGTGCCGGAGGGCTGCAGGTCCTCGGTGATGAAGGGGCTCGCGAGGCCGAGGACGGTGGCGTCCACGGCGACCAGGAGCACCGCGAGGACGAGGACGGCGAGCGCGAGCCAGCGGCCGGGGCGGTACGCCTCCTGAGCCGCCGGCTGCTTCTCGATGCTGGTCATGACTCCACGCTCCGTCGTGCGACTCCGCCGAGCAGCAGCTCGACGATCATGTACTGGTAGTCCCGGGCGGCGACCCGGCCCTCCTGGACCGCGTAGGCGCCGGCGCCGATGAGGCCGTAGAGGGCCTCGGTGAGCCAGGCCGGGGTGAGGTCGATGCGGAACTCGCCGGCCTCCTGGCCGCGGCGGAAGAGCGCGGTGAAGCGCTCGTCGATCCTGGTCCAGCCGGGGTTCATCCGCTCGGGCTCGAAGAGCTGGTTCTCGGTGACCAGGAAGGCGAGGAAACCGGCGACCGGTTCGGAGCCGGCGACGAGCCGCCGTACGGCGTCGGCGGCCGGGCCCTCGTCGGTCCGCGCCTCGTCCACGACCCGCTCCAGCTCCTGGAGCCCGAGCACCTCCAGCGCCTCGATCAGCGCGTCCCGGCCCGCGAACTGGCGGTGCAGGGTCGCCCGGCTGATCCCGGCGGCCTTGGCGATCTCGTCCTGGGTGGCGGTGGGCTTGCGGGTGAGGAGGGCGGCGGCGGCGCGCAGCACCTGGTCGCGGTCGACAGACATGAGACGACCATAACCCATGTGAGACATGAATGTCTCATGGAACTTCGGGCAAGCCCCGGACGTCCTTCGGTGCAGAGGCCCGCCCACCGGGCCGCGAAGGGGGAGGTCGAGGGATGTCGGTCACGCTGGGCGAACAGGTCATGCTGCTGTCGCTGGACGACGAGTCGGGGGCGGCCAAGGAGCGGGCGGCCGCGAGCTGGGCGGTCGCCGGCGGGATCGTCCTGGAGCTGGTCCTGGCGGGAAAACTGTCCGTGCACAAGGACCGGATGAGCGTGGCGGACCGGACCCCGACCGGCACCGCGCTGCTCGACGAGCGGCTCGCCCTGATCGACGCGTGGGCCGCCGGGCGGAAGAAGCCGCCGACCGTCACGGAGTGGCTGATGAGGGACCGTGAGAAGTCCGTCAAGGCCACGATCGCGAGCCTGTGCGACCGCGGCCTGGTGGGCGAGGAGCGGACCCGCCTGCTCGGCCTCTTCCCCGTGACCCGCTACCCCGAGGCGGACGGGTCCGTCGAACG
Source organism: Streptomyces sp. NPDC060194 (assembly GCF_042728285.1). NCBI lineage: Bacteria > Bacillati > Actinomycetota > Actinomycetes > Kitasatosporales > Streptomycetaceae > Streptomyces > Streptomyces sp. NPDC060194. The sequence goes on from NZ_JBHWZH010000171.1 coordinate 10,003, forward strand.
CGAGCTGCGCGAACGCCTCCGCGCCCTGGTCCTCGACGGGGCCGAGCCCGGCGAGCGGGACGCCGGCCTCGTCGCGCTGATCCACGGCGCGAAGCTGCACCGCATCGCCTTCCCGGGCGTGCCCCGCAAGCAGGTCGCCGCCCGCATCCAGGAGATCGCCGACGGCGAGTGGGCGAGCAGGGCGGTCGGCGACGCGATCCGCGCCATGCAGGCGGTCCTGGCGGCGGCGACGGCCGCCGCGGTGGCGGCGGCCGCGGTCTGATCCCCGGAATCCGTTTGCACGCTACATCCAACCGGCTTAGCGTCCCTTCCATGAAGGCCGTCGGTGAGAAGCAGATCCGTAGTTCGTTCGTCAACTGTTCCAAGGGCGAGGCGGGGCGGCTGCCGCTGCCCCGGGACCTGGCCGAGCGGCCGTGGGACGAGCTGGACTTCCTCGGCTGGCGGGACGGCTCCGCGCCGGACCGCAGCTATCTGGTCACCGAGCGGGACGGCGTCCTGACCGGCGTCACCCTGCGGTTCGCGACCGGCAGCCGGGGCTTCACCCAGCGGAGCATGTGCGCGCTCTGCCTCACCACGCACCCGGCGTCCGGGGTCGCGCTGATGACCGCCCGCAAGGCGGGGGCGGCCGGGCGCGAGGGCAACTCCGTCGGCCTGTACATCTGCACCGACCTCGACTGCTCGCTCTACGTCCGCGGCCGCAAGCGCCCCGCCCCCGGCGGCCGGTTCGAGGAGACCCTGACCGTCGAGCAGCAGATCGAACGGCTCACCCGGCGGCTGGACGGCTTCCTGGACACGCTCTACGCCTGACCCCACGGGGGACGCGGGAAGGGGGCCGGGCGATCACGCCCCGGCCC
>NZ_JBHWZH010000172.1:0-10751 GCF_042728285.1 Streptomyces sp. NPDC060194
CCCCGCGCGGGGTGGCGGCCGGCCCGGTGCGACGGGGCGGTCCGGTGCGACGGGGCGGTCCGGTCAGCAGAACCAGCCGTTCTGGACCCAGCCGCGGCGGTTGATGTCTCCGTAGGCGAAGCCGTAGACCCAGTCGCCGCCGCCCTTCTCGACGAGGAAGGTCTGGCCGCGGTAGAGGGTGCCCATCCACGCACCGTGGGGGGCGGTCACGCGCACGAACAGGTCCTCGGCGCACACGGTCTCGCGCTGTCCGACCGTGCCGTCGGCCGCGGCGGCCGGCCCGGCGGTCAGGCCGGTGAGGATGGCGGCGAGGGCGAGGGCGGCGAGCCCGGCGGTTCGGGTCATGGGGGGATCACATCCGTTCCGGGAGGAGGGGGGAGGGGCCGGTCGCGGCGGTCACCAGGAGCCGAAGCCGCCCAGGCACTCGTTGCGGACGAAGCCCCAGTCGTTGGGGCCGAAGTCGAACGTGGCCGCCCAGCCGTTGTAGACGGGGTGCGCACCGCGGGTGTGGCCGACCTTGTCGCCGCGGTACAGGGTCCGCTTGAGGCCGACGGGGCCGGAGGCGCTGTCGTAGTTCGCGTAGAAACTGGCGCTGTCGCAGACGATGACCGCGTGCGTCGGCACGGTCGGCTCGGCGTGCACGGCAGCGGCGCCCGTCAGCAGGAGCGCGGTGGTGAGGGAGAGGACGAGGGCGCCGCGGTGGGGCGCGGAGGGGGAGGCGCCGGCTCGTTGTGTCGTGGACATGGCGTTCATGGTGGGGCACGGGAGGCCGTCCCGTCGAGGGCAACCGGCCGGCCGGGCGTCCTGCCATTGGTGCCGCCAATGGCAGGCGCGCGGCGCCCTTGACCTGGGCGGGGTCGGGGCCGTCGACTGGCCGCGCACGCCCTTGTCCGCAGCGCGAAGGAGACGCACCACCGTGAGACGACGAGACCTGCTGACCGCCTCCGCCGCCCTGGCCGCCGTACCCGTTGTGGGTGGCGAGGCCGTCGCCGCGCCCGGGCGGCCGCAGGGGCGGCGGGTGCGGACCGGGTTCGAGGAGCTGCGAGACGGCGGCTACCGGACGCTCGCGGGGCAGCGGGTGGGGGTGGTCTCCAACCCGACGGGCGTGGACGCGGAGCTCGGGCACGTCGTGGACGCGATGGCGGCGAGCGAAGTGGTCGACCTGGTCGCCGTGTTCGGGCCCGAGCACGGGTTCCGGGGGACGTCGCAGGCCGGCGAGGGCGAGGACTTCTTCACCGACGCGAAGACCGGTCTGCCGGTGTACAACGCGTACAACAGCGCCACCACGATGGCGTCCCTCTTCCGCGAACTGCGCCTGGACACCGTGGTGTTCGACATCCAGGAGATCGGGGCCCGGTTCTACACCTACATCTGGACGATGTACCTGGCGCTGGAGGCGGCGGCCGAACTGGGCCTGCGCTTTGTGGTGTTGGACCGGCCGAACGTGCTCTCCGCCGAGGACGCGCACGGGCCGGTGCTGCACCCGGAGAACGCGAGCTTCGTCGGGCTGAAGCCGATCGCCCAGCAGTACGGCATGACCATGGGCGAGTTGGCCGGCCTGTTCAACGCGGTGTTCGTGCCCGAGGCGACCGGCGGCAGGCGCGCCGAGCTGCACGTGGAGCGGATGACGGGGTGGAAGCGGCGGATGCGGTTCGCGGAGACGGGGCTGCCGTGGGTCCCGCCGTCGCCCAACATGCCGACCGTCGCGACGGCCGAGGCGTACGTCGGCACGTGCTGGTTCGAGGCGTCGGCGCTGTCGGAGGGACGGGGCACCACGATGCCGTTCCAGCTGATGGGCGCGCCGGGCATCGACCACCGGTGGCAGGAGGCGCTGAACGCGCTCGGCCTGCCGGGGGTGAGGTTCCGGGAGGCGTACTTCAACCCGACGTTCTCCAAATGGGCGGGGAAGACGTGCGGGGGTGTCGAGCTTCAGGTCACCGACGCGGAGCAGTTCGACCCGATCCGGACAGCGCTGAGCATGCTCAGGGAGCAGCGCAGGTTGTTCCCCGAGCACGGCTGGCGGAGTCAGGACGGCGGGAGCGCGTACTGGCTGGACAAGCTCAGCGGCAACCGGGCGGTGCGGCGGGCGATCGAGGCGGGGGCGTCCGTCGACGACGTCGTGGGGCTGTGGCAGGACGACCTGGCGGCGTTCCGCGCGGTGCGCGGGCGGCATCTGCTGTACCGGTGAGCGACACCCGGCGCGCACCGTGCCCGCAGGCCTTCCACGGAGGCTTTCGCGCGGGTCAGCGGCGCGGTGCCGGGTAGGCGCGGGGCAGGCGCATCCCCCGGTCCGCCAGGATCTCGCGCACGCGGTCCGGGTAGTCGGTGATGACGCCGTCGACGCCCATGTCGACGAGCCGCTCCAGGGTGGCGGGGTCGTTGCACGTCCACGGGACGACCTTCAGGCCGCGCCGGTGGGCGTCGGCGATCATCTTCCGGTCGGGGTAGAAGCGGAAGGCGGGGTCGGCGACCGTGCCGTTCTGCGGGAAGCCGTAGTTCGGGGACAGGGTCGTGACGCCGGGGATCGCGTCGGCCGCCCGGACGAAGTCGCCGCCGTAGTCGTCCGCGTCGATGCCGCCGAGCCAGGGTGAGGCGCCGGGCTGCCCGACCTGGAGGAAGTCGTAGTTGGTGAGGGCCACCAGCGGGTACCTGGGCGCGAGCCGGTGCATCAGCCGCAGGGACCCCCAGTCGAAGGACTGCACGGTGGCCTGCCGCTCGATGCCCGAGCGGCGGATCTCCTCGAAGACGCGGCGGACGAACACCTCCCGCGGCGCGGTCTGTTCGGGGGCGCCGGCCTCGACCTTCGTCTCGATGTTGAGCTTCACGTGGTGGGCCCGGTAGTGCTTGACGAGGGCGAGGACGTCCTTCAGCTCGGCGAGGCGGTTGCCCGCGACCACCTCCTGCTCCGGGTACCCGGGCAGCTGCTGGAAGCCGCAGTCCATCGTCTTGACCTGGGCCAGCGTGAGGTCCTTGACGTACTTGCCCACGTACGGAAAGGCCGGGTCACCGGGCGTCACCGGAGCGGTGTCCCGGCACTTCACGGCACTGACCTTGCGGTCGTGGGTGACGACGACCTTCTCGTCCCTGGTGACCTGGGTGTCCAGCTCCAGGGTGCTCACCCCGAGCTCCAGCGCCTTGGCGAAGCCCGCCGGCGACTCCTCCGTGGTCAGGCCGAGGCCGCCGCGGTGGGCCTGGAGGTCGAAGGCGCGGCGGTGCTGCGCGGCAGGGCCCGCGAGGGCGGCGGGCGTCGCATGGGCGGCAGGGCCCTCGGGAGCCGCGGGCGTCGCGAGGGCGGCGGGCGTCGCGTGGGCGGCGGGCGTCGACACGGCGAGCGCGGAGAGAGCGGTCAGGCCGACGAGGGTGTGCCGTAGGGACATCGCTGCCTCTTCCGGATCGGGCGGTGCGGGGAGGACGGGCTCGTGCAGCGAAGCCTCCGGGGGCGACGGGGACGCGTCGCCGGTGTGAGGGCGGTGTGAAACCTCGCCGAACGGCCGCGCCCGCCGGGCCGTTGCCGCCGGCCCGGCCGCCGCTCCCGGCTCAGGCCAGGCGGACCGTGGTGCGGTGGACGGCGCCGAGGGTGCCGGGCGTGATGCGGAGCTTCAGGGAGGGGCCGGTCGACAGGATCTGGACGGAGGGGTCCTTCGCGGTGACGGAGGCGGCGGGGCGGTTCCAGGTGAGGTCGACGGTGGTGCCGTCGCGCAGGGGGGCGGACAGGCAGAGGGTGGCCGTCGTCGCGGTCTCGCGGATCATGACGGAGGCGGGGGCGCTCGCCGTCAGGTCGCCGACGGTGCCGGCGAACCAGAAGTTGACGCCGGTGAAGCCCGCGGAGGGGACGCGGACGCCCTGCTGGTCGTCGGTGTTGGCGAGGACGGTGAGCCAGTCGGTGTCGGCGGCGCGGGCGGCGGTCTGCGACTCGGAGGCGCCGGGCATCAGGAGGTAGGCGTAGGTCGCGTCGGTGGGGTCGGTGCCGTGGTCGCACCACAGGGTGAGGTAGCGGCGGGTGACGGACGTGGTGGTCGCGGCCTTGTTGATGTCGGACCAGGCGCCCGTGCGGGCCTGGCGGGCGGCCCTGACCGTGGCCCCGCCGGGGAAGACGTAGCCGCCGTGGCCGGCGAGGTGGGCCCAGCGGGTGGCGGGGAGGGTGGCGCTCCAGCCGGGGGTGGCGGGGTGGACGGTGCCGTCGGCGGTGAAGCGGTGGACGCCGTTCGCGCCGAGGTTGCGGTTCTCGACGGTCGTCTCGACGGCGGTGCCGTCGCGGCCGTGGATGCCGGCGCCGAGGCAGACGACGGTGTCGTCGAGGAAGAACCAGGACTTCTTGGCGAGGAGGGTGGAGGACAGGCCCTTGAGGTACTGGCCTACGGCGGCGTGGGTGCCGTCGCTCGCGCCGCCGACCCAGCGAGCGTCGGGGCGGGCGGCGCCCCAGGGGCCGCCGGCGGCGTCCGCGAGCGGCGTGCGGGAGGCGGTGGTGCCGGGCAGGCGGTAGGGGTCGACGGTGGGCCAGAAGTCGTCGCTGTACTGGCCGTTGGCGTAGTCGGAGCCCCACCAGTAGAGCATTCCGGAACCGCTGTGCCAGGCGCGGAGGTTCTCCTCGTTGCCGGTCTCGTAGTAGGTGATGCGGTGCGAGGCCATGGCGAGGGAGGCGGCCCAGCCGGGGCGGCGGTGGACGGCGCGGTCCATGCCGGGGAAGAGGCGGTGGCCGACGGGTTCGGGGGCGGCGGTGGCGGGGCCGTCCGCGACGGCCTGGAGCCGGGCGAGTTGGGCGACGCCGAGCTGCGGGCTGGTGAGGAGCGGGCTGTAGTAGTCGCGGGCGATCCAGCCCTTGACCATGCCGTCCCAGCGCGCCTTCTCGGTGGCGGAGGCGCTGCGGGCGAGCAGCGCGACGCAGGCGATGATCGCATGGCCGCGCAGGTGGTCGTCCTGGCGGACCTTGCGGGGGTCGGCCTTCTGGACGCCCCGGCTGATGGCGCGGCCGGAGACGGCGTCCATGGCGAGGCCGTTGAAGAGGAAGGGGGCGTAGGCGTTCTCGACGGAGTCGAGGACGACCTGGCGGCCGGGGTCGGCGACCTCCCAGGTGGAGCCCTTGAGGAGGGCGAACAGGAGGGCGAGGCCGCCGAGCATCACCGCGCCGTAGGAGCCGGCGTAGGGGACGTAGGTGTGCTGGACGAAGCTGCCGTCGGCGTAGAGGCCGTCGCCGGAGGTGACGAGGGGGAAGACCGGGGAGAGCGCGTCGCGGGCGAGGGCCAGCTTGGCGGGGGTGCGGCCGAGGACGCCGCGCAGGGCGAGGACGCGGCAGAGGTCGACGCGGTTGGCGCCGGTGGAGGTGCCGGTGTAGTTCGCGACGGCGCTGTCGGGGACGAAGTGGTCGACCGCCGCGCAGGTGCGGTCCAGGCGGGTGGCGCCGAGCTGGTCGTGGAGCAGGACGCAGAGGTCGAGCAGGGCCTGCGGGATGCCGATCTGCCAGTTGTACCAGTTGCCGTAGCGGGTGCGGCCGGCCCGGTAGGCCTGGGTGTGGAGGTGGTCGACGCCGGTGAGGACCGCGTCGAGCAGGCCGGGGTCGCCGGTGAGGCCGTTGCCGGGTTGGGCGAAGGCCTCGGCGAGGGTGCGCAGGCGCTGGTAGCTGAGCTGGAGGTTACCGGAGAAGGTGTAGGACTCCGCGTCGGTGTCGGGCTCGGGGTCGGCGAAGGGGAGGTCGGGCCAGAGGGAGCCGGTGGCGGGGGACATCGACGAGCGCAGGGCGGTGGCCGAGGCGCCGAGGTCGGCGAGCTTCGCGGCGTAGGGGGCGGCGGCGGGGTCGAAGCCGGTGCCGAGGATCAGGTCGCGCCAGGTCGCGCGGAGGGTGTCGTAGGCGTCGGCGGCGTGGGCGGGGGTGATGACGGCGAACGGGACGGTGGCGGTGGTGGCGAGGGCGGTGCGCAGCAGGGCGCGGCGGGAGAGGAAGAGGGCGGGCAGGGAGGCGGGCATGGCGGAGGAACCTCCGGGGGTGGGGTGCGGCGCTGGACCCGGGACCACGGTGGGTGTGCTGGAGGTCGGGTGGACGGTTTCTAGCACGCTCGAACAGGAAACAGCAATGAATCGAACCGACGATGCCTCTTATGATTGTTCGATCAGAAACGTGCACGGGCGATCAGGCGGGGCTAGACTGCCCGGCGACGGCTCGGGTCGAGAACGAGGGGGCTGCGGCGGATGCATGCCGAGGAGAGGCATCAGGCGCTGTTGGGGCGGCTGCGTGAGAAGGGGTCGGTGCGGGTCACCGACTTCGCGGAGGAGTTGGGGGTCTCCCCCATCACCGTCCGGCGGGACGTGGAGAGCCTGGCCGAGCGGGGACTGCTCGCGCGGGTGCACGGCGGGGCGGTGCTGCCGCAGGAGCGGGCGGCGGGCACGCCGGCCCGGGTGCGGTCCGGGTCGGAGGGGCTGGTGTTCGGGCTGATCGTGCCGGCCGCGGACTACTACTACCCCGAGGTGATCAAGGGGGCGCACGAGGCCGCCGCGCGGCTGGGGGTGCGGCTGGTGCTCGGCATCTCGCAGTACCGGCACGAGGAGGAGCGGGCGCAGGCCGAGCGGATGCTGGCCGACGGCATCGACGGGCTGCTGGTCACCCCGTGCGGTCCGGCCGCCGGGCAGTCGTGGCTCGCGGGGCTCCCCGTCCCCTACGTGCTGGTGGAGCGGCGGCCGGGCGACGAACTGCTCGACGCCGAGCGGGTCGTCACCGACCACGTGTACGGGGCGGGGATCGCCGTACGGCATCTGGTGGCGGCGGGGCGCGACCGCGTCGGGCTGATGCTGCGGGACGACAGTCCGCACGGGGCGCAGGTGCTCGCCGGGTACCTGGCGGGGCTGGAGGCGGCGGGGCTCGGCGCGCCGGAGCCGGGTCCCCTCCGGCTGCCGCCGCCGGCCGGCGACGCGGCCGAACGGGAGCGGCTCCTCGACGCGTTCGCGGACGCGGTGGAGGGCGGGCGGCTGGACGCCGCGCTCATCCACAACGACCACGACGCGCTCGTGCTGCTGCAGCGGCTGCGGGCGCGGGGGGTGGAGGTGCCGGGCGCGGTCGCGATCGTCGCCTACGACGACGAGGTCGCCTCGCTCGCCGACATCCCGCTGACGGCCGTCGCGCCGCCGAAGCAGGCCGTGGGGGCGGCGGCCGTGGACCTGCTCGCGGAGCGGCTGGCGGAGCCGGGGCGGGCGCGGAGGCGGCTGGCGATCCTGCCGGAACTGCACGTCAGGGCGTCGAGCACGGGCTGAGGCGGGGAGCGGCGGGCCGGTTCCGGGGCGCGGGAGCGCGGCGGCCTCCCGGAGCCGTGTCGGACGCCCAGGCTTGTTCATTTATCGACAGATCGACAGGAAGATCCCTCATGTTCGTCATCTCGCCCGAGGGGTTCTCCCTCGACGGCCGGCCCCTGCGCGTCCTGTCCGGCGCGCTGCACTACTTCCGCGTCCTGCCCGAGCAGTGGCCGCACCGGCTGCGGATGCTGCGGGCCATGGGGCTCAACACCGTGGAGACGTACGTCCCGTGGAACCTGCACGAACCGCGGCCGGGCGTCCACGACTTCGACGGCATCGCGGACCTGGACCGGTTCCTGCACGCCACCCGCACGGCCGGCCTGCACGCGATCGTCCGCCCGTCGCCGTACGTCTGCGCGGAGTGGGAGAACGGCGGGCTGCCGTGGTGGCTGCTCGCCGACCGGGACGTGCGGGGGCTGCGCTGCCAGGACCCGGCGTACCTGGACCACGTCGACCGATGGATGGACCGGCTGGTGCCGGTGCTGCTGCCGCACCAGGTCACGCGGGGCGGGAACGTGCTGATGATGCAGGTGGAGAACGAGTACGGCTCGTACGGCACCGACGCCGGGTACCTGCGGCACCTCGCGGACGGGTTGCGCGCGCGGGGCGTGGACGTGCCGCTGTTCACCTCGGACGGACCGGACGACTTCTTCCTGACCGGCGGCGCCGTGCCGGAGCACCTGGCGACGGTGAACTTCGGCAGCCGGGCGAAGGAGGCGTTCGCCGACCTGCGGAGGCTGCGGCCGGACGACCCGGCGATGTGCATGGAGTTCTGGTGCGGGTGGTTCGACCACTGGGGCGCCGAGCACGTGGTCCGCGAGCCGGGGGACGCGGCGGGGACGCTGGCGGAGATCCTGGCGGCCGGGGCGTCGGTCAACCTGTACATGGCGCACGGCGGCACGAACTTCTCCACCTGGGCGGGCGCGAACACCAAGGACCCCGCGACCGGCGCCGGCTATCTGCCGACGGTGACCTCCTACGACTACGACGCGCCGATCGACGAACGGGGCGCGGCGACGGAGAAGTTCTTCGCGTTCCGGGAGGTGCTGCGCACCTACGCGGACGGGCCGCTGCCCGAACCCGAGCCGCCGGCGGCGCTGTTGCCGCCGGGCCGGGTCGAACTGACCGAGCGGGTGCGGTTGCTGGACCCGGCGGTGCTGCACGCCGTCGCCGGAGACGAGGTGCGGGCGCCGCTGCCGCCGTCGTTCGAGGAGCTGGGGATCGGGCACGGGCTGGTGCTGTACGGCTCGCGGATCCCGGGGCCGCGAGGGAAGTACCCGCTGTCGGTGCAGGGGTTGGGCGACCGGGCGCACGTCTTCCTCGACGGCCGGTTCGCGGGCGTCCTGGAGCGGGACGCGGCCGACGGCCTGCCGGACGTGGCCGTCCCCGGCGGGTCCGTGGACGTCGAGCTGCTCGTGGAGTCCATGGGGCGGGTCAACTACGGGGCCGGACTCGGCGAACGCAAGGGCGTGGAGCGGGTGCTGCACACCCAGCAGCTGCTGCACGGGTGGACGGCGCGGGCCGTGGAGCTCGGGCACGGCACGCCGGAGCGGCTGCCCTGGGCGGGCGGGACCGCCGCGGAGGGCCCGGGGCCGGTGTTCCTGCGGGGCTTCCTGGACGTGCCCGAGCCGGCGGACGCGTATCTCGCGCTGCCCGGGCTGCGGAAGGGGTACGTCTGGGTCAACGGCTTCTGCCTGGGGCGGTACTGGCAGGAGCGGGGGCCGCAGCGGACGCTGTACCTGCCGTGGCCGCTGCTGCGGGCGGGGCGGAACGAGATCGTGGTGCTGGAGCTGGACGGGACGCCCGACGGGGTGGAGCCGGCGGTCGTGCTGTGTGACGCACCCGAGCTCGGATGACTGTTCGTTTCTGATCGATTGTTCATACAGTCTTGACGCTGATCGGTTCTGGCCGAAAGATGTGCTTCACCTCGCCGCCCGCGCCTCTCCGCCGGGCCGACTCCCCGTAGGAGCAGCGCAATGAAGCACGCCTCCCGTACGTCCTCCCTGGCCCTGACCGCCGCCGTCGCCTCGCTCGCCGTCCTCGCGACGGCGTGCGGCGGCGGGGACGGGGACACGGCCGCCGACAAGGGCGGCACCGGGTCCGCCGACCGGCCGGTCGCGATCACCTACTGGTCCTGGATGCCCGGCACCAAGGAGATGGCGGCGGCGTTCAACGCCTCGCACCCGGACATCGAGGTGACCTTCGCCGAGATACCCGCCGGGCTCAACGGCGGATACGACAAGGTCGCCAAGGCGGTGAAGGCCGGCAACGCGCCCGACGTCGTCAACGTCGAGTACCAGGCCCTGCCCGACCTCGTCACCCAGGGCCTGCTGCGGGACTCCTCCGCCGAACTCGGCGCGTCGGTGAAGGAGTACGCGCCGGAGTCCGTCCGGAACCTGGTCACCCTCGGCGGCAGGACGTGGGCGGCCCCCTACGACGTCGGCCCCCAGACGCTGTACTACCGCACCGACCTGTTCGAGAAGTACGGCGTCGAGGTGCCGAAGACCTGGGCCGAGTTCGAGACGGCCGCGAAGAAGGTCAAGGCGGCGTCGAAGGGCAAGGCGCGGCTGCTCGACTTCTGGGGCGACGACACCGCCACCTGGGCCGGTCTCGCCCAGCAGGCCGGCGCGAAGTGGTACGGCTCGAAGGGCGACGCGTGGACGGTGGACATCGCCGGACCCGCCACCAGGAAGGTCGCCGACTACTGGAAGAGGCTGGTGCAGGACGACCTGGTCCTCAACCACAAGGCGTGGAGCCCGGAGGCGACCAAGGCCGTCACGGACGCGAAGGCGATCGCCCTGCTCGGCGCGTCCTGGAGCGCGGGCTCGGTGAAGACCACCTACCCCGGTCAGGCGGGCAAGTGGGCGGAGGCCCCGCTTCCCCACTGGGGCACCCCGGCGACCGGTGCGGTCGGCGGGACGGCCTTCGCCGTCACCAAGGACAGCGCGAAGGCCGCCGCGGCCGCCGAGTTCATCACCTGGGCCACCACCGACCAGGCGGCGGTGAAGGCGCGGCTCGCGGCCGGCACCTCCAGCGGTCTGCCCGCCGCCGAGGCGCTGCGGGACACCGCCAAGTCCACGTTCGACGCGTCGTTCTTCGGCGGTCAGGACATCTACGCCGTCGCCGGTGCGCAGGTGGAGAACATCGCAGAGGGCTGGAGCTGGAGCCCGGTGCACAACTCCACGACGATGACGATGCAGGCGGAGTTCGGCAAGGCGCAGAAGAACGGCGAGTTCTGGGCGGCGTTCGAGGCGGGGCAGACCGCGGCGGAGAAGGCGATCGAGGACCGGGGGCTGAAGCTCGCCGAGTGAGCCGCCGCTGATCCCGCCCGCCACCACCGGGCCGGACGGGGCCGCCGGGGGGGGGCGGTGAGGCGCGCCCCCGCGGGCCCCCGGGGCGAGGGGGCCCCCCCGCAAGACGAACGGGGGGGTATTAAAAACAGACGCGGGCCGCGCTAGTGGGGGGGTGGGTAT
>NZ_JBHWZH010000173.1:0-10668 GCF_042728285.1 Streptomyces sp. NPDC060194
GGACGGCCGGGGGGCTTCGTGGTGGTGGGCGCGGACGGTTTCGAACCGCCGACATTCGCTTTGTAAGAGCGACGCTCTACCCCTGAGCTACGCACCCGTGGACGAGAGGACAGCGTACATGGCCAGGGGGGTGGGGGCGGCACGGGTGAGAGGGGCGGGGGGTAGCCCTACCTGGGGAGGGGTGGCGGCCGGATGGGCGGGGGGCGAGGTGGGTTCGTACGGTCGGGGGGCGTCGGCGGTGGGCCGGGCGCGGTGGAAGGAGAGTGGCGTGGGAGTTGGGGTGCGCGGGAGGCGCGGGGGCGTGGCGGTGGCGGGCGCGCTGGCCGGCGCGCTGCTGGTCGGGGGATGCGGCGGGGAGCTGAAGGACGCGGAGGCCCAGACGCGGGACTTCCCGCTCGGGGGCGGGACGGCGCTGGTGGTGGACTCGCGCGACTCCGCGCTCGAGGTGGTCGCGGCGGACGTCGAGGGCGTGCGGGTGACCCGGTGGTTCGACGGGAGCGTCGTGCTCGGGGAGGCCCCGAAGGCCACCTGGGCGATGCGGGACGGCCGTCTCACGCTGCGGATCGACTGCGACGGGTTCGTCGCCGGCTGCTCGGCCCGGCACCGGGTGGAGGTGCCGCGGGACGTCGCCGTGAGCATCGAGAACGAGGACGGGTCGGTCACGGCGAGCGGCTTGGAGACGGGGGTCGGGCTGCGGTCGCGCGACGGCCGGGTCGTCGTGAGGGACGTCGCCGGGGATCTCGATCTGCGGAGCGAGGACGGGAGCGTCGAGGTGACCGGCGTCCGGTCGAAGCACCTGCGGGTGCGGTCCGAGGACGGCCGGACGCGGCTCGCGCCGGCCGCGGTCCCGGACCGGGTCGAGGTGGTCAGCCGGGACGGGCTGGTGGACATCGAGCTGCCCGAGGCCGCGTACAAGGTGACGACGGACGTCAGGGACGGCCGGCTCCGGGTCGACGTTCCGCGCGACGCGGCGAGCCCGCACGAGGTCTCGGCCGAGAGCCGTGACGGCCAGGTGACGATCCGCACCGCGTGACCGGCACGCGCGTCCGGGCGCCGAGCACCGGCTGAGGCGCGGCACGCACCTGTCGTCCCCGACATGCACGGGACCCGTCCCGTCACCTCGCCGGCACGCACGCGACGCAGGCACCCACCGGCCCCGGCACCCCCGGCTGGTGCGCGCATGACGCAGTCCCACCCCGGCACCCCCGGCCGCAACGCACACAACGCATGGCCCCCCGACGCCCCGGCCGGTACGCACACGACGCAGACCCGCGCCCCCGGCAGGCAGGCCACGAGCCCCCGCACCCCCGGCCCGCAGGCCACCGGCCCCCGCACCCCCGACGTACCCGCCCGAAGCACGGGCCGCACCCCCGGCCCGTAGGCCCGGGACCACCCCGCTCGCCCCCGCGCATCCCGCCCCGTCCCGCACTCCGTGAACTGACGAGCCGTGTGCACCGTCCATGGCTGGTGGGAGAATGGCTGGGGCCGGGCAGGGCGACGCACGGGAGTGGGTAGTGACGGCGACACCATCGCAGCGGTACGGGCCGGACGGGGCGTCGCGTCGGGAGCGGGAGGCGCGGACGGAGCGCGGCAGGCGCGGGTCGGGACGCACGGCCGGGACCACCCTGCTTACGGCCCTGCTGCCCGCGCTGCTGCCGGTCGTGCTCGCCGCCGCGTTCGCCGGCAGCGGCGGCGCCGGCGGGACGCGCCGGTGGTTCGGGGGCCGCGCGGAGAACGGCCGGGCGGAGGCGCAGGCGGCGAAGGACGCGGCCGCGGAGGCGTTCTACGAGCTGGACATGGCCCAGCGCGACCTGGAGATCTCGATCGAGACGATCACGGCCGTCGACTCCTCCCCCGCCGCCCGCAAGGTCGCCGAGGACTTCGCGGCGCTCGGCCGCCGGATCGACGAGGCGAGCGGGCAGTACATCGCGGCCGTCGACGCCTACGACCTCGACCGGGACGACCTGGAGGCCTCCGCGGCGGCCCGGGCCAGGACCGACCTGACGAAGGCGAAGGACGAGCTGGGCCGGGCGAAGTCGGACCTGGACCGGTTCCGCGGGCGGCTCGGCCCGCTCCTCGACAAGGCCGAGACGCAGCTCGCCCGCCTCGCGCCCGCCGTCGAGCGCGCCCGCCAGACCCTGCTCGCGGCGAGCAACGCGCTGGACGCCGTACGGGCCTCGGGGCTGAGGGCCGACGATCTGGCGGCGCGGCTCGCCGTGCTCGGTCCTGAGCTGACGAAGCTCAACCAGGGGGCCGGGCAGCACGGCGTCGCCGAGACGATCCAGCGCGCGGACCGGGTGCTGCGGGACGCGCAGGCGGTCCGCGCAGAGGCCGAGCGGCTGCCGGAGCGGGCGGCGGAGATCGACCGCCGGCTGGTGTCGCTGCGGACCCGCGCGCAGGCGCTGACGACCCGGGCGGGCAAGGTCGAGCCGATCCTCAGCGAGCTGCGGCGCCGGTTCTCCGCGGCGTGCTGGCAGGACCTGCAGCCGGTGCCGGAGCAGGCCGTGCAGACCGTCCGGCAGGCGGAGGAGAAGCTGAGGGAGGCGCAGCGGGCCCGCGACGACCAGCGCTGGCCGGACGCGACGGCGCTGCTCGGCACGGTGCGGGCGCTGCTGAACTCGACCGACGAGGCGGTGTCGGCGGCCGGCGACCGGCTCCAGCGGCTGAACGCGGTCCAGAAGGACCCGCGGCGGGAGGCGGAGCGCACCCGGTTCGCGATCCGCGACGCCCAGCGCCTCGCCATGGCCGGCCGCTCCACCCCCGACCCCCGCCACGCCGGCCCCCTCGACGCGGCCGTCACCCGCCTGGAGCGCGCCCTCGCCTCCCTGGAGGGCCGCCACCCCGACTACTGGCACTTCCTCACCGAGACCGAGGACGTCCGCAAGGTCGTCGCCCGCGTGGTCGACGCGATACGCGAGGAGCGCGGCGGCGGCTGACCCGCCCGGGCCCTACAATCCGCCCATGCCCCGATACGAGTTCCGCTGCCGGACCTGTGACAGCACCTTCGAAGTGAGCCGGCCGATGGCCGAGTCGTCCGCGCCGGCGAGTTGTCCGGTCGGGCACGAGGACACGACCAAGCTGCTGTCGGCGGTGGCGGTGGGCGGCTCGGCGGGAGCGGCGCCCGCGCCGAGCGGGGGCGGGGGCGGAGGCGGCTGCTGCGGAGGCGGCTGCTGCGGCTGACGGGCCACCGCGCCGCCCGCAGGCGGACCAGCGCCCGTACGCGCACGCCACCGCACCCCTTCTGACCTGCGCTCCGACCGCGCCGCGATCTTCTTCACGCGTTTCTTAAGGTTTCGTTCAGGTGCGATGGCGCACCCTGGAGGAATGTTCGAGAACACGGTCGTCGACTGGGTCAACAGCCTGATGGGTGCCATGGGCGCCCCCGGGGCGGGTGTGGCCATCGCCCTGGAGAACCTGTTCCCGCCGCTCCCGAGCGAGGTGATCCTGCCGCTGGCGGGCTTCGCGTCCAGCACGGGCGAGATGAACCTCTGGGCGGCGATCGTGTGCACGACGATCGGTTCGGTCGTCGGCGCCCTCGCGCTGTACTGGATCGGCGGCGCGCTCGGCCGGGAGCGGCTGATCCGGATCGTGGAGAAGATGCCGCTGGTGAAGGCCTCGGACGTCGAGCGCTCCGAGGCGTGGTTCGCGAAGCACGGCACGAAGGCGATCTTCTTCGGCCGCTTCGTGCCGATCTTCCGCAGCCTGATCTCGATCCCCGCCGGCCTGGAGCGCATGCGGCTGCCGCTGTTCCTCGCGCTGACCACCGCGGGCAGCCTGATCTGGAACTCCGCGTTCATCGTGGCCGGCTTCTACCTCGGTGAGAACTGGGAGACGGTGTCGGGCTACGTCTCCACGTACTCCAAGGTCGTGCTCGGCGTCGTCGGCCTGTTCGTCGTGTACTGGATCGTGAAGCGGGTGCGCGAGAACCGCCGGGAGAAGCGGGAGGCCGGCGCCTCCGACAGCTCCGGCACCCACGCGCACTCCGACGCCTCCGAGAACGCCGGCGCGCACGAAGGCCCGTCCGGGGGCGCGCACCCCGCGGACGAGCCCGCCGGGCGGACTACGCGGCCCCGCGCGTAGCCGTCAGCAGCTCGCGGACGATCCGCTCCCCCGCCGCCACCCCCCGGTCCGGCAGCGCGACGAGCCCCGGCGCCATCACCCCCTCGTCCGCCAGCTCGCCGTGCCCGGGCCGCCAGGAGCGGTCCGCGGCCAGCAGCAGGTCGGCGTCGAGCAGCGAGTCGCCCGCGGCGAGCGTGAGCGTGGTGCCGGCCCGCCGGGCGACCTCCGCCATCGCCGCGCTCTTGGTGAGCGGCTTCGGCACGGCGTAGATCTTGCGGCCCTGGAGGGACACCGTCCAGCCGCGCGGATCGGCCCACGCGGCCAACTCCTTCACCCAGCCGCCGGGCAGCAGGTCCCGCTCGACGACGAGGTACGCGAACAGGTCCTCCGCCACCCGGTGCTTGCGCACCCACGCCGGGTCCGTCGACGCGGCCAGGTGGTCGCGCACCTCGGCCAGCGGCGCGCACTCCGAGCCGAGCCGGCCCTCGACCTGCCGCTGCCAGTCGGGGTCGCTGATCCCGTCGACGAGGATGTGCCCTCCGTTCGCGCAGATCGCGTACTTCGCGGGCGGGCCGGGCAGGCTGATGCGCCCGTACTGGGCGCGGGTTCGGGTCGTCGTCGGGACGAAGACGCTCTCCGCGGCCAGCTCGGTGAAGAGCGCGGCGGCGGTCTCGGTCATGTACGACAGGGGGCGGCTCTTGTAGACCTCGACGCACAGCAGGCGCGGCGCGACGGCGTCGGGCGCGGTGAGCGCGAGGGCGGCCGCGGAGTAGATGAGGGTGCGGTCCAGGTCGCTGGCCACGAGCACCCGGGGCGCAAAGGGGCTCACTGCGACGCCACCGCCTTGCCGTCGGTGCCGGTCGCCCCGCGCGTGTAGCGCGGGTGGATCAACCCGACGCAGCTGTAGGGCAGCCCGTCGACCTCCTCGACCGGCACCCCGCGCTGCTCGGCGAGCAGCCGGACGTGGTCCAGGTCCGCGCCCGCCCCGCGCTGGGCCAGGATCTTCCACGGCACCCGGCGCAGCAGCACCCGGGTGGTCTCGCCGACGCCCGGCTTGACCAGGTTGACGTCGTGGATGCCGTACTCCTCGCTGATCCGCTCGACGGCCGCCCAGCCCTCCCAGGTGGGGGCGCGGTCGGCGGCGAGGAGCTCCTTGACGTCGGCGTCGACGTCGTCCGAGACCGCCGCGAAGTGGTCGGCGACGGTGTCGAGGAACGCGGCGGAGACATCGGTGGCGGCCAGCTCGCGGTAGAACTTCGCGCCGTGGAAGTCGTCCGGGCCGACCAGGTCGGCGCGCAGGACGGTCCGTGAGATGAGCCCGGAGACGGTCGAGTTGAGGCAGGCGGACGGGATCAGGTAGTCGTCGCGGGTGCCGTAGGTGCGGACGCACGAGCCGGGGTCGGCGAGGACGGCGATCTCGGGGTCGAACCCGGTGACGCCCTCGCGGTCCTCGAACTCCCTCAGCGCGTCAGCGAGTTCGCGGGTGATGGCACCCTTGCCGGTCCAGCCGTCGACGAAGACGACGTCGGCGGGGTCGTGGTGGGCGGCCAGCCAGCGCAGGGCGTTGGCGTCGATGCCGCGGCCGCGCACGATGGAGACGGCGTAGTGCGGCAGGTCGAGGCCGTGCCGGTGGGCGGCCCAGCGGCGCATCAGGATGCCGACGGGGACGCCCGCGCGGGCGAGCGAGACGAGCACCGGGCGCGGGGAGCGCTCGGCGAGGATCGTCTCGGTGACGGCCCCGGTGGCGCGGGCGATGCGCGCGGCGGAGGTGCGCAGCGCGGCGCGGAACAGCTCCTCGTAGGCGGGGCTGGGCTGGTACTCGACCGGCAGCGACTCGGCGTAGTGCGCGCCGCCGCTCTGGATGGCCTCCTCGCGCTCCTCGGTGGGCGCCTCCAGGTCGGCGGTCGAGAGGTCCTGGAGCAGCCAGCCCACCTCGTCGGGCGCGTAACTGGAGAAGGCGGGGCCGCGGAGTGGCTCGGGGAGCACGGAGGACCTTTCGGCTCCCCCGGGGCCGGACGCCCCGGGGACGTGGGAGGGGACGACCGCGAGCAGCAACCGGCCCGCGTGCGGGGCGAGTTGCGCCAGCAGGCCGTCAGGGGCGTGCAGCTCGGGGGTGTCGCCCGCGGAGTCGACGACGGCGACGACCGCGTCGAAGCCGCCGCCCGCCACGTTGTACGCGTACCGGTCGCCGGGGCCGTCGGCGGGGGCGTCGTGGGCGGGGAAGACGAGGCGGGTGCGGATGGCGTACCCGGGGTCGTCGACAGCGAGGACGGGCGAGCGGGTGGTGGTGGAGAAGCGGACGTCGAGACCGCGGTCCTCCAGGGCGGCGGCCAGCCGCAGCGGGGCGTACATCAGCTCCTCGTTGCCGAGGACGAGCACGCGCCCGGCGCCCTCCCCGAGCGCCGCCGCGAGCCGGTCGGCCATTCCCGGCAGGGCGGCCGCCAGCTCGGCGCGGTGGGCGGGCGTGAAGCCGTGCCGGCCGCCGTCGGGGAGGCCGGCGGGCCAGCCGAGCTCGACACGCGGGGCCGCGGGGGCCTCGGCCGCGCCCGAAGGCGCGCCCGCAGACGCCCCCGCAGACGCACCGACACCGACGGACGCCCCCGTCCCCGCCCCCGCCTCGTACTCCGCGACGAGCGCCGTCCCGCGCTCCAGGACGCCCTCCGGCAGCCGCGCCGTCCCCGACGCGAGCGCGATGAGGTCGACCCGCGCGCCCAGCTCGGCCGCGAGGTCGGCGAGCCGCCCCTGGTCGGCGGCGGTCCGCATGTCGACGAGCGCGACGACGACGTACCGCTCGCGCGGGTAGCGGGCGTGGAGCGCGCGGACGGTGTTGATGACGGTGCTGCCGGTGGAGAACTCGTCGTCGACGAGGACGAGGGGGCCCGCGCCGGCCAGCAGGGCGGGGTCCTCGGGGAGCAGCAGGTGGGAGGTGGCGTGGGAGTGGGACTCCTCGAAGCCGCCCGCGGTGGGCACGCCCGGCACCGGGCGGCGGGTGGAGTGCAGGTAGGGGGCCGCGCCCAGGCCGTCGGCGACCGCGTGGCCGAGGCCGGTCGCGGTCTCCGCGTAGCCGAGGACGACGGCCCCGGCCGCCGCCGGGCCGAGCAGCTCGCGCGCGCGGACGCCGAGGTCGTGCCCCGTGCCGTACACGACCGACGGCCGCTGGGGGACGTGCTTGCCGAGCACCTGGGAGACGAGCAGATGGGCCCGCCTGGGGTTGCGGCGCAGGGCGAGGCCGAGGAGGTCCCGCAGGGCGGGGTCCCCCTCCAGCCCGACGCCGAGCCGCTCGGCCACCCACGTTCCTGACCAGGTCACACTGTCACCACTTTCACGCTCTTCCTACCGACACGGTCCTCCGACCGCCACACTTCCCGGGCGACCGCGCCGCCCCGCGCACAGCGGCGCGGCACGTCGCGGGCCCCGCCGCGCCGTCCCTCAGGCCGCGGCCGCCGCGACCCCCGCCGCGAGCAGCTCCACGAAGCCGACCTCCTCGCGGGCCACCCCGAACACCTCCGCGCGCAGCAGGGTGCGCTCGGCCCAGGCGCGGTGGGGCTTCACCTCGTTCATCTTGTTCGTGTACGCCGAGCGCAGCACCCCGCCGCCCCCGCGCTCGGGCCGCAGGATGTCGGTGGCGTCGCTGAACTCCTCGTGGCTGACGACGGACAGGGCGTGCACCGGCAGCACGTGGGTGGGGTGGATGCAGGTCTTGCCGAGGAGCCCGTTGGCGCGGTCCAGCTCGATCTCGCGCAGCAGTCCGTCCATGTCGTGCTCGATGAGTCTGGTGCGCAGCTGCTCGGCCTGCCCGGCGAGGAAGGGGCTCTGCCGCAGCTGCGGCTTGAAGATCCGCTCGGAGGACCGGAAGTACTCCCAGACCGGGCCGGTCACCGTGTACCCGGTGCCGTCGGCGCGGCCCAGGACGTTGACGACGTCGGCGATGACGGAGGCGACGATCTGGACGTCGTAGGCCGTCATGGCGGGGGCGCGGCGCAGGCCGTACGCGGAGCAGAAGTCGGTGACGCCCAGGCGCAGGGCGAGGACGCGCTCTCGGTACTTGTCCAGGACCCGCGATATTCCGGCCAGGGTCGCGCCGCGGCTCTCCAGGTGCAGGAGTTCCGGCGACTCCAGGACGGGCATCGCGAAGAGCCGGCGCCCGGTCTCGGCCTCGGCGGCGCCGAGCGCCTCCAGGAAGGCGATGCCGCGCTCCTCGGTGAACTTCGGCAGGACGAACCCGGAGAGCAGCCGCAGGGCGGGGCCGAGGCGGCGGGCGAGGTCGGGGATCTGCTCGGGCGTGCGCACCCGGATGAAGAGCAGGGGTGTCTCGGCCCCGCGTCCGTGCAGGTCACCGAGGTGCCGGACCAGGTTCTCCTCGCCGAAGGCGACCTCGCCGTCCTCGATCGAGTCCTCCAGGCACAGCACCATGGAGACGACGCCCAGGCCGGTCTGCTTGACGATGTCGTCGGCGAGACGGGGGCGGGTCGCCGGGCTGTAGAGCGTGGCGCCGAGGCCGACCGCGAGCACGCGGGCGTCCGAGCCGGCGTCGAACAGGGACGGCTCCCGGTGGAACAGGTCCTTGCGGACGTCAGGCGCGATCTGCCCGAAATGACGCATGTGTTTCCCCTGTACTGCCTGGGTGGCCGCTCGTGATGTGGCCGGTAATAGTACGTACGGACGCATGGCGAAGGTTCCCCGCGCGTGTGAAATCCAGGTAACCCCGCTCTGTAGTCTCCCGGGCCCGGAAAAGTACACCTCCCCGTGCGGCCCGCATTGTCCCCGCCTGCTCCGGCCAGGCAGGATGGCGGGCATGACGCGCGCGATGCTCAAGGGTTCGAACGTTCCTCTCGACGCCACGGCCGTCCGGGCCGTGCTGAGCTGGACGGCGGGACCCGGGGTGCCGTCCGTCGACGCCTCCGCGCTGCTGCTCGGGGCGGACGGGCGGGTGCGGTCCGAGGACGACTTCGTGTTCTACAACCAGCCGCGCCACCCGTCGGGCCTGGTGTGGCGGCTGGGGCAGAAGCGGACGCCGGAGGGGATGACGGACACCGTCCAGGCGAAGCTGACGGCGATCGACGCGAGCGTGGACCGGGTGCTCGTGGTCGCCTCGGCGGAGGACAAGCCGTTCGAACGGGTGCCCTCGCTGCGGGTCACGCTGTACGACGCCGGGGCCGGCGGCGAGGCGCTGGCGTTCTTCGACATCACGCCGGAGACGGGCTCGGAGACCGCGCTGATCTGCGGCGAGCTGTACCGGCGGGGCGGCGGGTGGAAGTTCCGCGCGCTCGGCGAGGGCTACACCGAGGGCCTCGTGGGCCTCGCGACCCGGCACGGCATCTCGGTCGACGGCGACGGCGACGCCTCGGAGGGGCAGCCGGGGGACGGCCGGACCTCCGCGCCCCGCCCGACGCCCGCCGCCGAGCCGGCCACCGTCCCCTCGCCCACCCCGGCCCCGGCGACCCCGCCGACCCAGCTGCCGCCGCCGACCACCGCCCCGCCCCGCCCGCAGCACGCGCCCGCGTACGGCTACCCGCAGCCGACGGCCCCCGCGCAGTCGGCGTACGGCTACCCGCAGCCGGGCGCCGGGCCCGCGCAGCCCGCGTACGGGTACCCGCACGCGGCGGCGGCCGCGCCGTTCGTCCCGGACCCGGACTTCGAACTGCCGCCGCAGGGACCGCAGTTCATCGGCCGCTGACGCGGTCACCGCCGCCGGCGCAACCGCCGGGGGCCGGGCCGGCGGGCGGCTGAGACGCCCGGTCGCGTCTCTCCGCCGTGCCCGCCGCCCCGCGTCTGCGGGACCCCTCAGCGCTCGCCGACCTTGCTCTTGTACCCGCGCCCCCACTGCAGCCCCCACCCGTAGAGCCGGTCCAGCTCGGCCTGGAAGCCGTAGACGAACCGGACCTCGCGGCGGACCATCAGCTCGCCCTTGACGTTCTCCAGGGACACCACCGCGCAGGAGCGGGCCTGCGGGGCGCGCTCGTCGAGCTCGATCTCGATGCGGGGGCCGTTGCTGGGCCAGAGGGTGACCATCGCGTGCGTCCGGTCGAAGGCCGGGGTCTGGTCGTATATGTAGACGAACACGAGCAGCCGCTTGATGGACTCGCTGTGGTCCAGGTTGACGAAGAGCGTCTCGCCGGAGGGGGCGCCGAAGCGGTCGTCGCCGCTGAGCTTGACGTACGGGGCCGCGTTGAGGTCGCCGAAGAACCCGCCGAGCGGCTGGACGACGCCCTTGCTGCCGTCGGTCAGCTCGTAGAGGCAGCCGATGTCGAGGTCGACGTTGACCACGCCCTGGGTGTGCGCCTGGACCACCTCGGGCTGGAAGAAGCGCAGGGGGTGGCGCAGCAGGCCGCTCTGCCGGGAGCGGCCGCCGATGTCGGAGGTGCGCATCTGCCAGGAGAGGTTGATCCGGAGGTTGCCGGTGGCCGCGCCCTGCCGGTCGAGCGAGACGACGGGGCGGCGCTTGGTCAGCCCGATCGCGTTCGTCGCCGCGGCGCCGGAGTCGAAGGTCGCCTCCCTGCCCCGCCACAGCCGGTCCCAGACCGCCATGTCACGCCTCCCCCTGCACTCGTGTCCCGGCTCCCCGCCGGCGGCTCCGATACGAAGAGCGGGGCGGTCGGGAGTCCCGAC
>NZ_JBHWZH010000174.1:0-10613 GCF_042728285.1 Streptomyces sp. NPDC060194
CCGCGAAAACCGGCGCGAGCCGCGAAAAAGTCTTAGCCCGGCCGGCGATTGAGGCCACCCGGGCGGAGCCCGGGTCCCCGCCGGCAGGCGGAAAGGCGCCCGCCGAGGGACTTGGGGAAGGGGCGGGTGGGGGAAAAACCGGGCCGGAGGCCCGAAGACTCCCGGTCGTCGCCACGCACGGTGGAAGAGTGAGGGTCGTGGAGCGACGAGATGTGCAGACGGTGGCGCGGGCGTACGCGCAGGGGATTGCGGGTGGAGCCCGGGAGAAGGACGTCGGGGGCGCGTTGGCGCGGGTGCAGGCCGTGCAGGCGCAGGACGCGGAGGCCGCCGCGCTGGGCCTGCGCGCCCGCACCGAAGGCCTGACCGCCGCGGACGTCACGCACGCGACGGACGTCGCGAGGACGGCCGTGCGGGGGTGGTTCATGCGCGGGACGCTGCAACTCATCCCCGCCGCGGACGCCCGCTGGCTCCTGGACCTGTTCGGCCCCGTCCACCTCGCCCTCGCCACCCGCCGCCTGCGCGAACTCGACCTCGCGGAAGACCTCTGCACCCGCGCCTCCACCCTCATCGCGCGGGCGATCGCCGACGAGGGCCCCCTGACCCGCGCCGAACTGACCGCCAGGCTGGGAACGTTGGGCGTACCGCCCAAGGGCCAGCCCGCCATCCACCTCATCCGCCGCACCGCCCTCGAGGGCGCGATCTGCCACGGCCCGACCCGCGACGGCGAGGCCACCTTCGCCCTCCTGGACGACTGGCTGCCGGCGGACGGCCCCCCGGCGCACACGGGCGACGCCGCCGTCACCGAACTCGCCCGCCGCTACCGCCGCGCCCACGGCCCCTCGGACGCCGCCGACTTCGCCCAGTGGTCGGGCCTGCGCATCACCGCGTGCCGGAAGGCGTGGCAGGCGACCGAGGATTCCGCTCCGGAAAGCGGGGAAGAAATCCCGACGGGCGACGTCCGCCTCCTTCCCGCATTCGACAACTATCTGGTGGGATACCGCCGCCGGGACCTTTCCGTCCCCGCGGAACACGAACGCCGGGTATGGCCCGGCGGCGGCATCATCCGCGCGACCGTCACCCTCGACGGCTGGGCGATCGGCACCTGGTCCGGCGGCCGGCACGGCGCGGAACCGGTGGTGGAGCTGTTCGACGCCGCGGACGACCCCGTCGTCACCGAGGGCGTCGCCCGCGAGGGCGCGGATCTCCAGCGGTTCTACACCGCTTCTCATAAAAGCCCTACAGCGAAACCATAATGCGCGGAATCCATAACCGGACCCTAACCCCCCGCCCCTAGATTGAGTGCTGCCCGACGATTCCGTCCCCGATCAGAAAAGGGCGTTGACATGGCACTCGGTCGGCACTCCGATTTCAACCGCCTGTGGTTCGGCCAGACCTTCAGCAATTTCGGCGACAAGATCTCGCTGCTCGCCCTGCCCACCCTCGCGGTCGTCCTGCTCGACGGAGGAGCCTTCGAGGTCGGCGTGCTCGGCGCGCTGCGCTTCCTCCCGTTCCTCCTGCTCGCCCCGGTCGCCGGCCTCGTCGCCGACCGGTTCTCGCGCCGGACCGTCATGATCGTGGCCGACCTCGGCCGCATCCTGACCCTCGGCAGCCTCCCGCTGGCGTTCGCGCTGGACAACGTCACGATGACGCACATCTACGTCGTGGCCGGCCTCACCGGCATCCTGACCACGTTCTTCGAGGTCTCCTACCAGTCCTGGCTCCCGCAGCTGATCGGCACGGAGAACCTCGTCGAGGGCAACACCAAGCTCCAGATCAGCCGCAGCGTGGCCGAGGCGGTCGGCGCCGGGGCCGGCGGCGCGCTGATCCAGGTGCTCGGCGCGGCCCGCGCGATCACGGTCGACGCGGTGACGTTCGCGATCTCCCTGGTCGCGCTGCTCCTCATCCGCCACCGCGACACCCGCGCCCGGGTGGAGGAGACGAAGGCCTCGGCCAAGGCCGAGATGAAGGAGGGCCTGAAGACCCTCTTCGGCACCCCCGTCCTGCGCGGCCTGTTCACCGCGAACGTCGTGGTGAACCTCGGTGCGGCGATGGGTGACGCGCTGCTCATCGTGTACGCGTACAAGGTCCTGGACCTGAGCCCGGGGCAGGTCGGCGCGGCCTTCGCCGTGATGTCGGTCTTCGTGATCGTCGGCGCGGTCCTCTCCGAGCAGGTCTCGAAGGTCCTCACGCTGGGCCGCACGCTGGTCCTGACGGCCGTCGTCCTCGGCGTCGGCTACGTCCTGGTCCCGACCGGCGGCGCGGTCGCCGGGTTCGTGGGGCTGATCGTGGTCCAGGCCGTCATCGGCTTCGTGTCCCCGATGTTCGACATCCACGTCCTGAGCCTGGTGCAGGGCGTCACCCCGAACGAGCAGATGGGCCGGGTCAGCGGCACCGCGCTCTCCGCGGTCTACGGCGCGCTGTCCCTCGGCTACCTGCTCGGCGGCGTGCTCGGCGAGGCGATCGGCCTCACCTGGGCGCTGGCCGTGGCCGGCGCGGTCACCGCGGCGGGCGGTCTGACCCTCCTCGGCGGCCCGGTCGCCGCGATCAAGGAGATGCCCGGGGGCACCACCCCAGACGACTCCCCCGCCGCGGACGCCACCGGCGCCACGCCGACGAACGACGAGAAGCTCCCCGTCTGACCCCGGCCCCGGCGACGCGGCCCACCGCCGCCCGGACCCGGACCCGGAGCGGGAGCCGACCCCCTTACGGCTCCCGCTCCGCGCCCGGCGCTTCCCCCGGCCCTCCGGGCCCCTGATCCCGGCCCCTCGGGCACCCCGCCCACGCCCCGCCCCACCCCGCCCCGCCCGCGCACCCCGGCCCCACCCCGCCCCGCGCACCCGTACGACCCCCCGGCCGTCCTCCCCCACCCCACGCACGTCCACCACACGGAGGCATCAGGTGAGCGAGTCCCTCGCCGAACGCATAGCCGCCCTGCCGAAGTCCCGCCGGGCGCTGTTCCAGGCCCTCGCCGGGCGCACCGGGGGGCGGGCCGCCGCGCGGGAGGATCCGGAGCCGGCGCCGCGCGACCGCACCGCGCCCGCGGTGCTCTCGTTCGCGCAGCGGCGGCTGTGGTTCATCGACCAGCTGCAGCCGGGCAGTCCGGCGTACAACGTGCCGATCGCGACCCGGATGCGCGGCCCGCTCGACGTGGCGGCCCTGCACGGCGCGCTGCAGGACGTGGTGGACCGGCACGAGATCCTGCGGACGGTCCACGAGGACGTCCACGGCGCGGCGGAGGCCGTCCCGCGGGTGGTGGAGGGCTTCCGGCTGCCGCTGCCGGTGAGCGAACTGCCCGACGAGGACGCGGTCCGGGCGTTCTACGACGCGGACGCCGCCGCCCCCTTCGACCTCGCGCACACCGTGCCGCTGCGCGCCTCGCTCGCCCGGCTCGCCGCCGACGACCACGTGCTCGTGCTCAACCTGCACCACATCGTCACCGACGGCTGGTCGATGCGGCTGCTCACCACCGAGCTGGAGGCGGCCTACGCGGCCCGGACCGGCGCGTCCGCCGCCCCGCCGCCGCCCCCGCTCGCCCTGCAGTACGCCGACTTCGCCGCCTGGCAGCGCGACCGCGTCAGCGGCGAGCGCCTGGAGCGGCTCACCGACTTCTGGCGCACCGAGCTGGCCGGCGCCGGCCCGGTGGACCTGCCCACCGACCGGCCGCGCCCGCCGGTGTTCTCGCACGCGGGCGCCTCCCGCTACATCGAGCTTCCGCCGCAACTGATCACCCGGCTGCGGGAGTTCGGCCGCTCCGAGGGCGCGACGCTCTACATGACGCTGCTCGCCGGCTTCGCCGCGACCGTGCGCCGCTGGACCGGGCAGGACGACGTCGTCGTGGGCACCTCCGTCTCCGGCCGCGACCACCCCGCCTTCAGCGACCTGATCGGCTTCTTCGTCAACACCCTCCCGCTGCGGATCAGGACGGCCGGCGACCTCGCCTTCGCCGACCTCGTGCGCTCCACCCGGCAGACCACCCTCCAGGCGTACGCGCACCAGGAGCTGCCGTTCGACCTGATCGTCGACGCGGTCGGACTGCCCCGCGACCCCAGCCGGCCGCCGCTGACGTCGGTGATGTTCCTGCTCGACGAGACCCCGGACACCGCGCCGGGCCTCGCCGGGCTCGCCACCGAGCCGATCGACTTCGCCTCGCGGGCCACCAAGTACGACCTGATGATCAGCGTCCACGACACCGGCAGCGCGGTCCGCGCACTGGTGGAGTACCCCACCGACCTGTTCGACGCGGAGACCGTCGACCGGCTGCTCGGCCACTTCCTCACCACGCTCGAGGGGGCCGTCGGGAACCCGCGGGCGCCCCTCGCCGAGCTGCCGCTGCTCACCGCCCCCGAGCTGCGCGCCGCGCTCGACGACTGGAACGCGACCCGCGCCCCCTTCCCCCAGGACGCCTGCCTGCACCAGCTGTTCGAGGAGCACGCGGACCGCCGGCCCGGCGCGGCGGCCGTCGTCTGCGGCGGACTCGGCGGCTGGACCGTCACCTACCGCGAGCTGGAGGAGCGCGCCAACCGGCTCGCCCACCGGCTCACCGAGGCGGGCGCGGGCCCCGGCCGCACGGTCGCGCTGTGCCTGCGCCGGGGGCCCGGCCTGGTCTCCGCGGTCCTCGCCGTGCTCAAGGCGGGCGCGGCCTACGTTCCGCTCGACCCGGAGTACCCGCAGGAGCGGCTCGGGCTGCTGCTCGGGGACGCGAAGGCGCCGATCGTCGTCTCCGACGCCGAACTCGTCGGCCGGCTGCCGCTCGCCCCCGGCACCGCCCGCATCCTCCTCGACACCGACCGGCACGCCCTGGACGCCCTGCCCGCGACCCGCCCGGACACCGGCGTCACCTCCCGCGACCTGGCGTACGTCATCTTCACCTCCGGCTCCACCGGCACCCCCAAGGGCATCGCCCTGGAGCACCGCGGGGTGGTCAACAACCTGCTCGACCTCAACCGGTCCTACGGCATCGGCCCCGGCGACGCCGTGCTCGCGCTGTCCTCGCCGAGCTTCGACATGAGCGTCTACGAGACGCTGGGCATGCTGGCGGCCGGCGGCACGATCGTCCTGCCCGACCCGGCCGCGGCGAAGGACCCGGCGCACTGGGCGGAGCTGATCGACCGGCACGGCGTGACCGTCTGGAACTCCGCGCCCGCTCTGCTCGGTCTGCTCCTGGACCAGTTGGAGCACGCCTCGGGGCCCGCGCTGCCGCGGCTGCGGACCGCGTTCCTCGGCGGCGACTGGATCCCCGTCACCCAGCCCGACCGGCTGCGCGCCTTCGCTCCCGACCTCTCCTTCGCCGCGCTCGGCGGGGCGACGGAGGCGTCGATCCACTCGGTGGAGTACCGGGTCGGCCGGGTGGAGGCGGACTGGACGAAGCTGCCGTACGGCCGGCCAATGGCCAACCAGCTGGCGTTCGTCCTGGACCCCGCCGACCGGATCACCCCCGTGGGCGTCCCCGGCGAACTGCACCTGGGCGGCGTGGGGCTGGCCCGCGGCTACCTAAACCGGCCGGAGCTGACGGCCGAGAAGTTCGTCCGCGTCGAGCTGGCACCGGGCCGCACCGAGCGGCTCTACCGGACCGGCGACCTCGCCCGCTACCGGGCGGACGGGACCGTCGAGCTGCTCGGCCGGACCGACTTCCGGATCAAGCTCAACGGGCTGCGGATCGAGCCCGGCGAGGTGGAGAGCGCGCTGCGGCGGCAGCCCGAGGTCCGGGAGGCGGTCGTCGTCGCCCGGACGGTGGCCGGCTCGGACCGGCTGACCGGGTACGTCGTCCCCGAGGAGGGGGCCGCGCCCGACCCGGCCGCGCTGCGGACGGCGCTGGGCTCCGTCCTGCCGCCGCACTGCGTGCCGGCTGAGATCGCCGTCCTGGAGCGGCTGCCGCTGAGCCCGAACGGGAAGGTGGACCGCAAGGCGCTGCCGGAGCCGCGGGCCGTGCGGCCGGCGGAGCCGGGGGCGGTGGGCGCGGACGGCTCGGCGGGCGAGGGCGCGGCCGGGCCCGGTGCCGGTGCCGGAGCGGCGACCGGCGGCGGGACCGGGACCGGGTCCCCGGCCGCGACGCCGGCCGCCCGCCGGGTCGCCGCCGTCTGGGCCGAGGTGCTCGGCCTCGGCGAAGTCGGCCACGACGAAGACTTCTTCGCGCTGGGCGGCGACTCCTTCGCCGCGGTGCGCGCGATCCGCGCGGTGGCCGACGCGCTGCCGGGGGCACGGGAGCTGC
The DNA here is from genome assembly GCF_042728285.1 of Streptomyces sp. NPDC060194. Lineage (NCBI taxonomy): Bacteria > Bacillati > Actinomycetota > Actinomycetes > Kitasatosporales > Streptomycetaceae > Streptomyces > Streptomyces sp. NPDC060194. Next base: position 6,209 of record NZ_JBHWZH010000174.1, read on the forward strand.
GGGTCGTGGACCTGTTCAGCAACCCGACCCCGGCCCGGCTGGCCGCCCGGGCCGCCGAGCTGGGCGACGCCTCCGGGGACGGCGGCGCCGCGCACCGCCTGCTCCACCCGCTCTCCCCGCCCCGCACCGGCGACCCGGCCCGGCTCACCCTCGTCTGCTTCCCGCACGGCGGCGGCGACGCCATCTGCTACCAGCCGCTCGCCGCGCACCTGCCCCCGGACCTGGACCTCGTCGCCGTCTCCCCGCCCGGGCACGACCCGCTCGCACCCGGACCGCTGCTGCCGGTCGCCGAGTTCGCCGAGCTCGCCGCCCGCGAGGTCGCCCGGTCCGTCACCGGCCCGTTCGCGGTCTACGGCCACTGCGCCGGCGTCGTGGCCGCCCTGGAGACCACCCGCGTCCTGGAGCGCGAAGGCCTGCGGCCGGTCGCCCTGCACCTGGCGGCCGCGCTGCCGGAGGACGACCCGGAGTTCGCGCTGGAGATGGAGCGCACCTCCAGCGACGACGACCTGGTGGGCTACCTGACCACCATCGACGGCTTCGACGGCGTCCTCGACGACAGCGACCTGACCGCCGTCATGCGGATGGTCCGGCACGACATGACCGAGGCCGCCCGCTTCTTCGCCCGCACCCCGGACGGCTACGACGCCCCCCTCAACACCCCGCTGACCTGCGTCGTCGGGGACGCCGACGACGCCACGAAGGACTTCGAGCAGGGCCACCTCGCCTGGGGCCGGTACGCGCGCGACCTCCGGCTCGCCGTGCTCCCCGGCGGCCGCCACTACTTCGCCAAGCACCTGCCCGACCGGCTCGCCGCACTCCTCGCCACGCTCCTCGCCGCACCCCTCGCAGCGCCCGTCACCGCACCGATCCGCAACGGAGGAACTGATGTCTGATCTCGCCGAACGGCTCGGCCGGCTGCCCCAGGGGCAGCGCTCCCGGCTCCTGGGCCGGATGCGCAACCAGATGACCGCGGGCGTCGGACACCGCGTCGAGCTGAAGCGCGCCGACCACGGCCCGCGCTCCCGGGCCTCGTTCCAGCAGGAGCAGATGTGGTTCGTCGACCGGCTCGGCGCGGGCAAGGCGCGCAACAACATCGCCCTCGCCGTCCGCCTGGACGGCCCGCTCGACCGGGGCGCGCTGCACGAGGCGGTCAACGCGGTCGTCGCCGGGCACCAGGTGCTGCACAGCCGGCTGGTCGAGGTCGACGGGGTGCCGTGGCAGGAGCCCGTCCCCGCGTTCGTGCTCGGCGTCCGCGCCACCGACCTCGGCGGCAGCGACGACCAGGAGCGCGACCTCGCCGAGCTGACCGCGTCCACCGCGGCGGCCCCCTTCGACCTGGCGGCCGAGCCGCCGGTGCGGGCGCACCTGGTGCGGCTGTCGGACGAGCGGCACGTGCTGCTGTGGGTGGTGCACCACGTCGTGTGGGACCCGGGCTCCACCCGGATCTTCACCGAGGAGCTGACCTCCTGCTACACCGCCGCCGCGGCCGGCCGCCGCCCCGAGGTGGCCGAACCGCCGGTCGAGTACGCCGACTTCGCGGCCTGGCAGCGGGCCAAGCTGGACAACGCCGAGCACCGCGGGGCGCTCGCCGACAAGTGGCGGCAGCTGCTGGCCGGCGCCGAGGCGACGGAGGTCATGCCCGACCACCCGCGCAGCCCCGAGACCCGCGGGGACGGCCGCGGGCTGAGCCTGCGGCTCGAACAGGAGCTCCTGGACCGGCTGAAGGAGGTCGCCGAGGGGTCCGACACCACCGTCTTCACCACCCTGCTCGCCGCGTTCAACGTGCTCCTGCGGCACTGGACGCACACCGAGGACGTCGTCGTCGGCACCGCGAGCGCGTCCCGTCCGCACCCGGACCTGGAGCGGGTCATCGGCTGCTTCGTGCAGATGATCACGCTGCGGACGGAGGTCGGCGACGGGCTGACGTTCCGCGAACTGGTCTCGCGCACGGCGGGCACGGTGATGGACGCGTTCACCAACAGCGAGCTGCCCTTCGAGCAGGTCGTCGACTCCGTGCGGCCGGCCCGCGACCCGCTGCGGCACCCGCTGTTCCAGATCGAGTTCACCTCGCTCGGCCGGTGGGGCACCCAGACCACCGAGGCGGCCGGCGTCGGCTTCGCCGTCGAGCAACTCCACGACGGGGCCGCCAAGTTCGACATGAGCTTCCTCGTCGGGGAGAACGACGGCTTGGAGCTGTCCCTGGAGTACAACACCTCGCTCTACCGGCACGGGACGGCCTCCGCGCTGCTCGCCGCGTTCCGGCGGGTGATCGAGCAGGTCGCGGCGGACCCGGACCTGGCCGTGGGCGAGATCAGCCTGGTCGAGGAGCCGGCCGCGTCCCGGCACGCCCGCGAGCTGTCGCGGGGCGGCCCGGTCGACGAGACCGCCTGGACCACCACGCTCGACCGGGCGTTCCGGGAACGCGCCACCATCCAGCCCGACACCGTCGCCGTGCGGCACGGGGCGGCCACCCTCGACTACGCGGCGCTCGACCGCTGGTCGGAGGCGATCGCGCACCGGCTGCGCGACCGGGGCGTGCGCCACGGCGACCCGGTCGCGGTGTGCCTGGGCCGGGGCCCGGCGGCCGTCGCGGCGCTGCTCGGGACGCTGAAGGCGGGTGCGTACTACGTGCCCGTCGACCCGGCGGCGCCCGCCGAGCGGACGAGGACCGTCCTCGCGAGCGCGGGTGTGCGGCACGCGCTGGTCGACGCCGGCGCGGACCTGCCGGGGGACCTGGAGCTGGTGACGGCCGGCAGCACCGCGCCGGTCCGCGAGGTGCCCTCGCTCGCGCCGACGGCGACCCCCGCGGACCTCGCGTACGTGCTCTACACCTCCGGCAGCAGCGGCACCCCGAAGGGCGTGATGATCGAGCACCGCTCGGTCACCCACTTCTCCCGCACGATCGCCCGCTCCTACGAGATGGGCACCGGCGACCGGGTCCTGCACTTCGCGCCGCTGACGTTCGACGTCTCCGTCTTCGAGGTGTTCACCACGCTGCTGTCCGGCGGGGAGCTCGTCATCGCCACCAACGAGGAGCGCCGCGACCCGGCGCTGCTGCAGGCGCGGCTGCGGGACGACAAGGTGACCGTCGCCGAACTGCCGCCCGCCCTGCTGCCGTTGCTGGACCAGGCGGAGCTGCCGGACCTGCGGCTGGTGTCCGTCGGCGGGGAGGCGTTCCCCGGCAAGCTGGTCGCGGAGTGGACCGCGCGCGAGCGGCGGTTCGTCAACGGCTACGGGCCCACCGAGGCGACCGTCGCCGTCACGCTGATGGACTGCACCGGCAGCTACGACCGCAACCCGCCGATCGGCCGGCCGATGCCCGGCCACCAGGCGTTCGTCCTCGACGAGCGGCTGCGGCCGGTGCCGCCGGGGGTGCCGGCCGAGCTGTGCGTGGCGGGTCCCGGGGTGGCGCGCGGCTACCTGGGGCAGCCGGCGCTCACCGCCGAGCGCTTCGTCCGCAACCCGTACGCCGACGGGCCCGAGACCGAGCGGCTGTACCGCACCGGCGACCTGGTGCGGTGGCTGCCCGGCGGGAATCTGGAGTTCCTCGGCCGCACCGACCGGCAGCTGAAGCTGCGCGGCCACCGGATCGAGCCGGGCGAGGTCGAGGCGGTGCTGCTCGGCCACCCGTCCGTGCAGCAGGCCGTCGCGCTCGCCCGCCCGGCCGGCGGGGGCGAGAAGGTGCTCGCCGCGTACGTCACCGTCGAGCAGGTCGGCGGGTACGCGTCCGAGGTCGCCGACGCGGAGGGGCTGCGGGTGTACGCCGCGTCCCGGCTGCCGGCGTACATGGTGCCGGTGGTGATCGTCCTGGACGACCTGCCGCTCACCCCGCACGGCAAGGTCGACACGGCCGCGCTGCCGCTGCCGTCCGACCAGGCGGCCACCGGCGGCACCCCGCCGCGCGACGCGATCGAGGAGCAGATCTGCCGCGACATCCTCACCCCGCTCCTGGAGTGGAGCACCCCGGACGTCGAGGGCGACTTCTTCGCCCTGGGCGGCAGCTCGCTCCAGGCGACCATCGTCGTCTCCCGCGTCCGGGCCGTCTTCGGCATCGACATCGCCCTCGCCGACTTCTTCGGCCACCCCACCGTCGCCGCCCTCGCCGACCTCGTCCGCACCGCCCGCGCGGAGGCCGCGGGCGAACAGGACCGCCTCCTCGCGGTCTTCGACCAGATCGAGAACATGAGCGACGAGGAGGCGGCGGCACTGCTGGACTCGCTGCGGGCGCCGGAGGAGGGGCGGTGAGCCCGACCGCGAACGCCGGGGCGGCACTCGGCACGGGCGCCGCCGCCCCGGCCCCGCGGAGCGCGCCCGTCGGACGTGCTCCCGCCGGTCCCGGCGACGTCGACAGCGCGCTCGCCGCGCTGCCGGAGGCGCGGCGGGAGTTGGCGCGGATGCTGCTGGC
>NZ_JBHWZH010000175.1:0-10595 GCF_042728285.1 Streptomyces sp. NPDC060194
GGTGTCGGGGGGGGCGGGAGCCCGCCGGCTACGGCGTGACGAGCACCTTGAGGGCGGTGCGCTCGTCCATGGCCCGGTAGCCGTCGGGGACGCCCTCCAGGCCGACGGTGAGGTCGAAGACGGGCGACGGGTCGACGCTGCCGTCGAGGACGTCGGGGAGCAGCTCGGGGATGTAGGTGCGGACGGGGGCGACGCCGCCGCGCAGGGCCACGTTCCGGTCGAACATGTCGGAGAGGTCGAGGCCGGTGCCGCTGCCGTGCGGGACGCCGACGTAGCCGACCGCGCCGCCGTCGCGGGTGATCGCGACGGCCGTGCGCATCGACTGCTCGGTGCCGACCGCCTCGATCACGGCGTGCGCGCCCTGGCCGCCGGTGAGCTCGCGGACGGCGGCGACGGCCTCCTCGCCGCGGGCGGCGACGACGTCGGTGGCGCCGAAGCGGCGGGCGATGTCGGTGCGGGCCGTGTGCCGGCCGAGCGCGATGATCCGCTCGGCGCCGAGGCGGCGGGCCGCGAGGACGCCGCACAGGCCCACCGCGCCGTCGCCGACGACCGCGACCGTCGAGCCCTTGGTGACGCCCGCGCCGAGCGCGGCGTGGTGGCCCGTGCCGAGGACGTCGGACAGCGCGAGGAGGCCGGTGAGGAGGTGGTCGTCGGAGGCGGCCTCGGCGGGGAGCTTGACGAGGGTGCCGTCGGCGTACGGGACGCGTACGGCCTCGCCCTGGCCGCCGTCGGAGCCGACCGAGCCCCAGAACCCGCCGTCGACGCACGACGTGGTCAGGCCGTCCGCGCAGTACGCGCAGGTGCCGTCGGACCAGACGAACGGGGCCACCACGAGGTCGCCGGCGGCGAAGCCGCGGACCTCGGGTCCCGCCTCCTCGACGACGCCGAGGAACTCGTGGCCGATGCGCTGCCCGGGCTGCCGGGCGGCGACGCCGCGGTAGGCCCACAGGTCGCTGCCGCAGATGCAGGCGCGCAGGACGCGCAGCACCACGTCGGTGGGGCGTTCGATCCGCGGGTCCGGGACGTCCTCGACCCGCATGTCGAAGGGGGCGTGGATGGTGGTGGCGCGCATGGGGGGTTCCTCGCTGTTCAGACCTGTGCCTTCGCCCCCTCACCGTACGCCGGGGCGTCGCCCCGCGCGTCTCCGAGGGCCCCGCTGACCAGGAGGTACTGGGCGGCGATGTAGGTCGCCATGACGACGAAGGCGGAGGCCGGCAGTCGCGGCCAGTCGGCGACGCCGGCGGCGATGACCGCGTCCGAGAGCAGGAACAGCGCCCCGCCGGCGGCCGCCCGGACGCCGAGCGCGCTGGAGCGGTAGGCCATCGCGGTGAGCAGCACGCTGTACGCGGCGACGGGGATCCGCATCCCGGCCGGCAGGTCGGACCAGAGCAGCCCCACCATGACGGCGAGCACCACGAGGTAGCCGAGGCCCAGGGCGGGCGAGGTGCGGCGGCGGCCGAAGAGGGCCAGGTAGCAGACGTGGCCGATCGCGAACGCCCCCATGCCGGCCAGGAACGCGAGGTCGGTGTCGAAGAGGAGCGCCACGTCGCCCGCCCAGCCGCACAGCACGGCGGCGATCAGCGGGCCCGGGGCGCGGCGGGCCCAGGCGTACCCGGCGAGCAGCGGCATCAGGAGCGGCTTGGCGACGACGTGGACGGCGTCGAGGCCGGCGAGGACGGCGACGAGGTCCACGGCCGCCGCGGCGGCGAAGGCGGTCAGCAGCGGGCGGGCCGGGCGCGCGGTCCGCCCGGCGGGGCGCGGCGGGGTGGCGGTGCGGCTCATCCGACACGCTCGCCGGGAGCGGCGGTCGCCGGCGCGGCGGGGGCGACGGGCGCGGGGGCGACCGGTGCCGTGGCCTCGACGGGCAGGCCCGCCGTCACCGCGACCGGCCCGTCGAGCCGCGCCGGATCGACCGCCGCGGCCCGCGGCTCGGCCGGCTGCCAGCCGGGCCCGCCGAACATCCGTCCGGCGCGCTCGCGCCAACTGCCCGCCGCCCGGACGTCCCTGGCGATGGCCGCGTACTCGTGGGTCGCGACCCGCAGCGGGTTGTAGGTGGTGATGTTCTTGGTGAGCCCGTAGACCGGCCGCTCGACCTCCGCGGCGAAGGAGCCGAACATGCGGTCCCAGACGATCAGGATGCCGCCGAAGTTGCGGTCCAGGTAGCTGCCCTGGGAGGCGTGGTGGACGCGGTGGTGCGAGGGCGTGTTGAAGACGAACTCGTAGGGCCGGGGGAGCTTGCCGATGCGCTCGGTGTGGATCCAGAACTGGTAGACGAGGTTCACGGACGAGCAGAACGCCAACGCCGCCGGGTGCACGCCGCAGGCGATCAGCGGCAGGTAGAACGGCCAGGACGTCAGCGAGGTCCAGGGCTGGCGGAGCGCGGTGCTGAGGTTGAACTTCCGGCTGGAGTGGTGGACCACGTGGCAGGCCCACAGTAGCCTGATGACGTGGTGGCCGCGGTGGGACCAGTAGTAGAAGAAGTCCTGCGCGAGCAGCATCAGCGGGACCGTCCACCACAGGACGTCGACCCTGAGCGGCGTCAGCGCGTACACGGCGGTGTAGATCGCGAGGACCGGGATCTTCCACAGCAGGTCGGTGACGAGGCTGCCGAGTCCCATGGTGATGCTCGTGGCCGCGTCCTTGGTCTCGTACCCGGCGGCGTCGTCGTCGGGATGGAGGCGGTAGCTGACGATCTCGAGAACCGTCAGCAGGACGAAGGCGGGTATCGACCAGAGCACCACGTCGGGAAGGTTCGGCATGGGGGCACGGTAGGCGAGCGGGTCGGCCCGCGGCTAGGGGTTGTTACCGACAGGTACACGCGGGTGCGCGGGACCGGTCCGCCCGCACCCGGGGCGCTCACTGCCCGACCCCGAGGAACGGGAAGTCGAAGCCGGTCAGCCAGTGCCGTCCGGTCTCGCGCGAGCGCCGCCACCCGGCCTCCACGGTGCTCTGGTTGGCGGCCTGGCCGAGGTCGGCGGGGGTCGGGCCGATCCGGGCGGCGACGGGGGCGAGCGCGACGCGGTCGAAGTCGAAGACCTCGGCCGCGGAGAGCCCGAGCAGCCGCCGGGTCTCGCCGATCGGCAGGTCGTGGAAGGAACGGCGGAGCCACGCCCGGGTGTGCGGCCAGGTGCCGTCGTGGTGCGGGAAGCCGCTGCCCCAGAGGATGTTGTCGACGCCGATCTCGTACCGCTGGGCGAGCTCGCGGCGCTTGGTGGCGGTGGAGCAGAGGAAGACCTGCCGGTCGACGTACTCGTGCGGCGGGCGGCGGAGTTCGGCGAAGCGGGAGTGCTTGCGGCCGCTGGGGGCGTTGCGGCCGCCGTGGGCGCCGAAGTACTGCCGGTCCATGGACCACAGCAGGTTCGGCAGCCACCAGCAGCCGGCCTCCGCGAACCCGAACCGCAGGCCCGGGTGGCGCTCGAGGACCCCCGAGCGCAGCAGGAACCACAGCAGCCGGGACGGCCACCAGGCGGCCTCGTCGGCGTCAAGGCCGAGGTACTCGCCGTACTCGTGGCGGGCGGCGGCGCCCGCGTGGGCGACGAGCGGGAGCCGGGCCTCGGCGGCGGCCGCCCACAGCGCCTCGTGGCGGCGGTCGTGGTAGGGGATGCCCTCGACCCGCATCGCGGGGATCATCAGCGCGCCGAGGCCGGACTCCTTGGCCCGCCGGATCTCCTCGACGACGGCGTCGGTGCCGGCGGTGAGCGGCAGCAGGGCGGCGCCGCGGTGGCGTTCGGGGTGCTCGGAGACGAACTCCGCGAGCCAGCGGTTGTACGCCCGCGCCCCGGCGAGCACCCGCTCGGGGTCCTGGTCGCCGGGGAGCCCGAGGCCGGCTCCGAAGGGCACGGCGGTCGGGCTGTCGGCGCCGGCCGGCGCCCCGGGCCCCGATCCGGCGTCGGGGAAGACGACCTCGCCGGCCACCCCGTCGGCGTCCAGCTCCTTGATCCGCTGGGCGCTGTCCCAGCCGCCGCGCAGCCCCTCCTCGTGGTCCTCGCGCCACTTGGCGGCGAGCGTCTCGCCGCGGCTGCCGGGGCGGGCGGTCGCGGCGCGGCGGGCGTCGCGCGCGGCGACGTGCTCGTCGAAGTCCCGGTGGAACCGGCTCTCCAGGTACGGGCGGTAGTGCTCGGTGGGGGGTCCGGCGTGGCCGTCGGACGAGATGACGAGGTAGGGGGCGTGCTGGGGACGCGACTCTGCCATGCCGGACCGCCCTTCGTCGTCGCACGCCCAACCGCCGTACGGGGCGGGCGGATCGGCGTGCGGGGTGGATGTACAGCAGCGTGACACCGGGCGGGGCGGGGGTCCATGCCCCGGTACGCAACTGTTCGTCCCCGAAGCGCCGGAACAGCGCGATTGGGGCCGTGTCAGTGCCGCCCCTTATCCTCAGTGACCATGCTCGAAGACCGAGACCGCACGACGGCAGCAACGGCCTGGCCGACCGCGTACCCGCAGGGTTACGCGGTCGTCGACGTCGAGACCACCGGCCTCGCCCGGGACGACCGGATCGTGTCCGCCGCCGTCTACCGCCTCGACGCCCGGGGCGAGGTGGAGGACCACTGGTACACGCTGGTCAACCCGCGCCGCGATCCGGGACCGGTGTGGATCCACGGTCTGACGAGCGCGATGCTGGCCGACGCGCCGCTGTTCGAGGACATCGCGCAGGAGTTCTCCGCGCGGCTCGACGGCAGGGTCCTCGTCGCGCACAACGCGCTGTTCGACTGGTCGATGATCTCCCGCGAGTACGCGCGGGCCCGGCAGCAGCCGCCGGTGCGCCGGCGGCTGTGCACGATCGCGCTGGCCAAGGAGCTCCGGCTGCCGCTGCCCAACCACAAGCTGGAGTCGCTGGCCGCGCACTTCGGCGTCGAGCAGCGCCAGGCGCACAACGCGCTCGACGACGCCCGGGTGCTCGCCGAGGCGTTCCGCCCGAGCCTGCACGCGGCCGCGGGGCGCAACGCCCGGCTGCCGCTCCTGGAGTGCCGCCCGCTGACCGAGTGGGCCGACTCCGTGCCCTCGCCCCGCGTCGAGGTCGGCTACCAGCCGGCCGGGCAGCGGCACCTCGGCTGGCGCCCCTCCCGCAAGCGGCCTGCCTGCCCCTACCCCAACCCGGGCCGCTGGTCCGCGGACGTGCCGCTGCGGCAGGGGATGCGGGTGGCGTTCTCCGGCGACACCTCCGTGGACCGCGAGCTCCTGGAGGACCGGGCGGTGGAGGCCGGGCTGCACGTGGCGACGAGTGTGTCGCGGCTCACCAGCCTGCTCGTCACCAACGACCCGGACTCGGCGACGTCGAAGACGGTGAAGGCGAAGGCGTTCGGGACGCCGGTGGTCGACGAGGCGGCCTTCACCCAGCTGCTGCGGGACGTGGCCCCGGCGCAGGAGGCGTAGCGAGGCGCGGCGGCGTCCCGCCGCGTCCGCCGGCGCGCCTCCCGTCCGGGCCCCGCCGCGCCGGCCCCGCGCGACCCCGCGCCCAGGGGCGCAAACCACTCCAGGTACCGTCAAAGCCGTGTACCGCTTCCTGTTGTCCCGGCAGTGGGTGATCCTCACCCTCATCGGCCTCGTGCTCATGCCGGTCATGTACGAGCTCGGCCTGTGGCAGTACCACCGCCACGTGCACAAGGTCGCGCAGAACGCGCTGATCGCGGGCAACCTGAACGCCGACCCCGTCCCCGTCGGGAAGCTGACCTCCCCCGGGCACGAGGTCCCGCGGTCGGACTTCTGGCGCCGGGTGGAGGCCACCGGCACCTGGGACACCGCGCACGAGACCGTCGTGCGCCGCCGCACCGACGCCGACGACAAGGTCGGCTTCCACGTCCTGACCCCGCTCCGGCTCGACGACGGCCGGTACCTGCTCGTCAACCGGGGCTGGGTGGACTCCCCCGCCCGCCAGACGGACTTCCCGAAGGTGCCGCCCCCGCCCTCCGGCACGGTGACGGTCACGGGGCGGCTGATGGCCGACGAGACGACCGCGAGCACCGGCATCAAGGACCTCGGCGGGCTGCCCGACCGGCAGGTGATGCTGATCAACGGCGCCCAGCAGGCGAAGCTGATCGGCGTGGGACAGGACCGGTTGCTCGGCGGCTACCTGGAGCAGTCCGGGCCCGTCACGAAGAGCCCCGAGCAGATCCCGCCCCCCGACTCCTCCGGCATCGGCCCGCACATGGCCTACGCCGTCCAGTGGTGGCTGTTCGTGGCCGCCGTGCCGGTCGGCTGGGTGATCCTGGTCCGCCGCGAGCTCCGCGACCGCGCGGCGGCCGCCGCGCGCCCCGCGGCCGACGACGACCGCGCCGAGGTGCCCGTCTAGGGGCGCTTCCGCCCGCCGGGTGACGAAGATCCCGCCGGGACGACAATCCGGCTTAGCCGGGTTTCCGCGCGGGAAGGCGCTCCTCGTGGCTCAACTCATCGAGGATTACGCGCTCATCGGCGATCTCCAGACCGCCGCCCTGGTCGGCAGCAACGGCTCCATCGACTGGCTCTGCCTGCCCCGCTTCGACTCCGCGGCCTGCTTCGCCGCGCTGCTCGGGGACGAGGAGAACGGCCACTGGCGCATCGCGCCGGTCGACGCGGAGGACCGCGCGGTCTGCTCGCGCCGCTCCTACCGCGGCGACACGCTGGTCCTCGACACCTACTGGGAGACCCCGACCGGCACCGTCCGGGTGACGGACTTCATGCCGCAGCGCGACGAGACCCCCGACGTGGTCCGCGTCGTGGAGGGCCTGTCAGGCGAGGTGACCATGCGCTCGCGGATCCGGCTGCGCTTCGACTACGGCCACGTCGTGCCGTGGATGCGCCGGGTCGACGGGCACCGGGTGGCCGTCGCGGGGCCGGACTCGGTGTGGCTGCGCAGCGAGCCGAAGGTGACCAGCCACAGCGAGGAGTTCCACACCGACGCCGACGTCACCGTCTCCGCCGGGCAGCGCATCGGGTTCGTCCTGACCTGGCACCCCTCCCACGAACCGCGGCCCGAGCCCATCGACCCGTTCGAGGCGCTGGAGCACAGCCTGGAGGACTGGGCGGAGTGGGCCGCGCAGTGCACCTACGACGGCCCGTACCGCGAGGAGGTGATGCGCTCCCTGATCACCCTCAAGGCGCTCACCTACGCCCCCACCGGCGGCATCGTCGCCGCCCCCACCACCTCGCTCCCCGAGGAGCTGGGCGGCGTCCGCAACTGGGACTACCGCTTCTGCTGGCTGCGGGACTCGACCCTCACCCTCGGCGCGCTCCTCTCGGCCGGTTTCGTCGACGAGGCCGAGGCCTGGCGGGACTGGCTGCTGCGCGCGGTCGCCGGCGACCCGGCCGACCTGCAGATCATGTACGGGCTGGCGGGCGAGCGCCGGCTCCCGGAGACCGAGCTGCCCTGGCTGAGCGGCTACGAGGGATCGGCGCCGGTCCGCACCGGCAACGAGGCGGTCCGGCAGCTCCAGCTCGATGTGTACGGCGAGGTGATCGACTCGCTCAGCCTGGCCCGTGCGGCCGGCCTCGCCCCGCAGAAGAACGCCTGGGAACTCCAGCTGAAGCTGATGGAGTTCCTGGAGGCCAACTGGCAGCGGCCCGACGAGGGGCTGTGGGAGATGCGCGGGCCGCGCCGCCACTTCGTGCACTCCAAGGTGATGGCCTGGGTCGCCGCCGACCGCACCGTCCGCACCCTGGAGGAGCATCCGGAGCTCGACGGCGACCCCGAGCGCTGGCGGCGGATGCGCGACGCCGTCCACCAGGAGGTCCTGGAGAAGGGCTACGACCCGGAGCGCAACACCTTCACCCAGTCCTACGGCTCGCACGACCTGGACGCGGCGACCCTCCTGATCCCCCGCTTCGGCTTCCTCCCGCCGGACGACCCCCGGGTGGTCGGCACCATCGCCGCCGTCCGCGCGGAGCTGGACGGCGACGGGCTGCTGCGGCGCTACAGCACCGAGAACAAGTCCGTCGACGAACTCCCCGGCGACGAGGGCTCGTTCCTGGTGTGCTCCTTCTGGCTGGCCGACGCCCTGCACCTGGCGGGCCGCACGGACGAGGCCCGCGCGATGTTCGACCAGCTGCTCGGCTACCGCAACGACGTCGGGCTGCTCGCCGAGGAGTACGACAAGGCCGCCGGACGCCAACTGGGCAACTTCCCGCAGGCGTTCAGCCACATCGGCCTCGTCGGCACCGCCCTGCTGCTCTCCGGCGACCAGAGGGCGGGCGCGGCCGGATCAGTGGGAGAGGCGGGGACGGCCGCACCGGCGGGAGCGGCGGAGCGGGCAGAATAGGCCCATGGATCTTGGACTGAAGGACCGGGTGTACGTCGTCACCGGAGCCAGCCGCGGCCTCGGCCACGCCACCGCGCGCGAGCTGGTCGCCGACGGGGCGAAGGTGGTCGTCAGCGGACGGGACGGGAAGTCGGTCGCCGACGCGGCCGCCGCACTGGGTGGCAACGCGGTCGGCGTGCCCGCCGACAACGCCGATCCGGACACCGCCCGACTGCTGGTCGAGACCGCCCGGAGCCGGTTCGGGCGCTTCGACGGCGTGCTGGTCAGCGTGGGCGGCCCGCCGGCCGGGTCGGCGGAGTCCACCACGGACGAGCAGTGGTCGGCCGCCTTCGAGTCGGTGTTCCTGGGCGCGGTCCGGCTCGCCCGCACCGCCGCCGCGGAGCTGACGGAGGGCGGCGTGATCGCCTTCGTGCTCTCCTCGTCGGTGCACGAGCCGGTGAACGGGCTGACGATCTCCAACGGTCTGCGCCCGGGTCTCGCCGGCTTCGCGAAGTCGCTCGCCGACGAGGTCGCCCCGCGCGGGGTGCGCGTGGTGGGCCTGCTGCCCGGCCGGATCGACACCGACCGGTTGCGCGAGCTCGACGCGCTCGGCGGGGACCCGGCGGCCTCGCGCGCGGCGAACGAGGCGCGGATCCCGCTGCGCCGCTACGGCACCCCCGAGGAGTTCGGCCGCGCCGCCGCGTTCCTGCTCTCCCCCGCCGCCTCGTACCTGACGGGTGTGATGCTGCCGGTGGACGGCGGGGCGCGGCGCGGCTTCTGAGCACCCCCACCGCCACGCGTTCGGCCCCCGGAAGACGTCTTCCGGGGGCCGGACGCGTGGCGTGCGCGGGTCAGTCGACCCGCTCCGGACCGGTCCGCGCGGCCCGCACCCGTACCTCGGCGGGCAGCCGCTCCAGGCCCGCCGAGCCGCGGGCGCGCTCCAGCGCCCCGTACGCGAGGTCGTCCAGGACGTCGGCCGGGGCGGCGTACGGCTCGGCGACGAGGCCGATGCGGACCGCCGGGTCGTGCCGGCGGCCGGTGAGCCGGGCGCGGGCGTCGGCGACCCCGGCGCCGTGGGCGGCGTCCTTCTCCAGGACGCCCTCCAGGGCCCGGCCGCGCAGCAGCGCCCCCTCGCCGTCGCCGGTGTCGACCCGGACGGCGTCGAGCCGCCGGCCCTTGATCTGCGCGAGCAGCCACCACAGGGCCAGGAGCACGAGGACGGCCAGCGCGGCGATGACGACGGGCCACCACCAGCCCTCGTCGCGCCACCGCTGCCGCTCGGCGTCGCCGAGCAGGACGTCGTCGCCGCCGTCGTAGACCCACCAGGACGGCACGGGCGCGCCGAGGCCGGTGGCGAGGACCGAGCCGCCGAACAGCAGCAGGACGAGCCCGCCGAGGCCGAGCAGCAGTCGGTTCAGGGAGCCGCGCACGGTCCTCACCTCACCTTCCCGCCGGAGCGGCGGACCTGGACGGTCACCTTCGGGGGCCTGACCACCCCGAGGTCCTCGACGCCGGCGGCGACGGCGGACTCCAGGTCCGCGCGGACCTCGTCGAGGTCCCGGAAGTGGGACACCGCCCGCACGTCGGCCTTACGGCGGCCCGTGCGGACCGTCACCGACTCGACGCCGGGCACCGAGCCGGCCCGCTCGCGCAGGACCAGTGCGGCCGCCCGGCGCTCCAGGACGGCCCGCACGTCGGGGTGGACCGGCTTCATCGGGAGCAGCTCGCGCAGCCCGGGGGTGAGCGCGAGGACCAGCATCCAGATCCCGAGGGCGGCGGCGAGCCCCGCGCCGAGGAGGACCGGCCAGCTGTCGAGCTGACGGGTCGCGAGGGCGTCGGCCAGCTCCCGCCGCCAGGCCATGCCGGGCTCGCCCGCCCTGACCTGCACGACGTCGTAGAGCAGCAGGCCGAGGGCGCCGAGCAGGAGCAGGGCGGCCACGGCGGCGGTGATCCGCCGCGGGGAGCGGAAGCGGTGCGCCCGGCCGCCGGCGGGGCGGTCGGGGCGGGGGGTGTCGTCGTACGGGAGGCCGTCGTCGTAGGGCTGCTCGTCGTACGGCGGCGGGTGCTTCTCCAGGACGGGCAGCCGCTGGGTGGCGCCCTGCGGCACTCCGGGTTCGCTCATCGTGTCCTCCCCTGCCACCCGCGGCGCGCGCCGGTGTGCTGCAGCCGCTCCACCGTGACGACGACCTCGGGAACGTCCATGCCTGCCAACGCGCGTACCCGCTCGGTGACGTGTCGACGCACGGCGGCGCACTGCCCGCCGATGTCGGAGGGAAAGCCCAGGTCGAGGGCGATGCGGACCCGTGCGGTGGCGTCCTGCGCGGAGACCTTCACGGCGGCCCTGGGCGCGCCGCCCGGGCGGTCCGGGCCGAGGGCCTCCCGGGC
>NZ_JBHWZH010000176.1:0-10486 GCF_042728285.1 Streptomyces sp. NPDC060194
CTTCCGTACCGGCCCTCCCGCATGCGGGCCTGCGGTCAGTTCTCGTACGCGTCCATGGGCGGGCACGAGCAGACCAGGTTGCGGTCGCCGTAGGCC
This sequence comes from Streptomyces sp. NPDC060194, assembly GCF_042728285.1. Lineage (NCBI taxonomy): Bacteria > Bacillati > Actinomycetota > Actinomycetes > Kitasatosporales > Streptomycetaceae > Streptomyces > Streptomyces sp. NPDC060194. Next base: position 97 of record NZ_JBHWZH010000176.1, read on the forward strand.
TGGTCGATCCGGCGCACCGGCGGCCAGTACTTCGCCGCGGGCGTCACGCCGGCGGGGAAGACCGCCTCCTCGCGGGTGTAGGCGTGCCCCCAGTCCGCGCCGATGGCTGCGGCGGTGTGCGGGGCGTTGCGCAGCGGGTTGTCATCGGCCGGCCAGACGCCGGAGGCGACCTTCTCGATCTCGGCGCGGATCGCGATGAGCGCGTCGCAGAACCGGTCGAGCTCGTCGATGTCCTCGCTCTCGGTCGGCTCGATCATCAGCGTGCCGGCGACCGGGAACGACATGGTCGGGGCGTGGAAGCCGTAGTCGATGAGCCGCTTGGCGATGTCGTCGACGCTGACGCCGCTGGACTTCGACAGCGGGCGCAGGTCGATGATGCACTCGTGGGCGACGAGACCGCCGGGGCCGGTGTAGAGCACCGGGTAGTGCGGTTCGAGCCGCTTGGCGATGTAGTTGGCGGAGAGGACCGCGACCTGGGTGGCGGTCCGCAGCCCCTCGCCGCCCATGAGCCGCACGTACGCCCAGGAGATCGGCAGGATGCCGGCCGAGCCCCACGGGGCCGCCGAGATCGGGCCCACCCCGGTCTCCGGGCCCGCGGCCGGCTGCAGCGGGTGGTTGGGCAGGTACGGCGCGAGGTGCTCGCGCACCGCGACCGGTCCGACGCCCGGGCCGCCGCCGCCGTGCGGGATGCAGAAGGTCTTGTGCAGGTTGAGGTGGGAGACGTCGCCCCCGAAGTGCCCGGGCTTGGCGAGCCCGACCAGCGCGTTGAGGTTGGCCCCGTCGACGTAGACCTGGCCGCCGGCGTCGTGCACGGCGGCGCAGATGTCGGCGACGTGCTCCTCGAACACCCCGTGCGTGGACGGGTAGGTGATCATCAGGACGGCGAGCTCGTCGCGGTGCTGCTCGATCTTCGCCCGCAGGTCGTCGACGTCCACCTCGCCGTCGTCGGCGGTGCGCACGACGACGACCTTCATGCCGGCCATCACCGCGCTGGCCGCGTTGGTGCCGTGCGCGGAGGACGGGATGAGGCAGACGGTGCGCTGCGTGTCGCCGTTGGCCCGGTGGTAGCCGCGCACGGCGAGCAGACCGGCCAGCTCGCCCTGGGAGCCGGCGTTGGGCTGGAGGGAGACCTTGTCGTAGCCGGTGACCTCGGTGAGCTGGTCCTCCAGCTCCCGGATGAGGGTGAGGTAGCCCTGCGCCTGGTCGGCGGGGGCGAAGGGGTGCAGCTGGCCGAACTCGGGCCAGGTGACCGGCTCCATCTCGGTGGTCGCGTTCAGCTTCATCGTGCAGGAGCCGAGCGGGATCATGCCGCGGTCGAGCGCGTAGTCCTTGTCCGACAGCGAGCGCAGGTAGCGCAGCATCGAGGTCTCGGACCGGTGGCGGTGGAAGACCGGGTGGGCCAGGTACTCGTCCTCGCGCAGGAGCGCGGCGGGCAGGGTGTCGGCGGCGGAGGCGTCCAGGGCCTCGATGTCGCCGTCGACGCCGAAGGCGCCCCAGACGGCGGCGAGCTGGGCCCGGGTGGTGGTCTCGTCGCAGGCGATGCCGACGGTGTCGGCGTCGACGAGCCGCAGGTTGACGCCGCGCTCGCGGGCCGCGGCGACGACCTCGGCCGCGCGGCCGGCCGCCCGGACGGTGAGCGTGTCGAAGTACGCCTCGTGCGCGACCTCGACGCCGCCGGCGGTCAGGCCGGCGGCCAGGATCGTGGCGTAGCGGTGGGTGCGGCGGGCGATCGCGCGCAGCCCGTCCGGGCCGTGGTAGACGGCGTACATGCCGGCCATGACGGCGAGGAGCACCTGGGCGGTGCAGATGTTGCTGGTGGCCTTCTCGCGGCGGATGTGCTGCTCGCGGGTCTGCAGCGCGAGCCGGTAGGCCCGGTCGCCGTCCGCGTCCACGGAGACGCCCACGAGCCGGCCCGGCAGGCTGCGCGCGAACTTCTCGCGGACGGCCATGAAGCCCGCGTGCGGCCCGCCGAAGCCCATGGGCACGCCGAAGCGCTGGGTGGAGCCGACGGCGATGTCCGCGCCGAGCTCACCGGGCGGGGTGAGCAGCGTCAGCGCGAGCAGGTCGGCGGCGACGGTGACGACCGCGCCGAGCCCGTGCGCCTGCTCGATGACGGGCTTCAGGTCCCGCACCTCGCCGGAGGCGCCCGGGTACTGGAGCAGCACCCCGGTCACACCGCGCTCGGCGACCTCGGCCGGGATGCCGTCGCGCAGGTCGGCGACGACGATCTCGACGCCGGTCGGTTCGGCGCGGGTCCGGATGACGGCGACGGTCTGGGGCAGGGTGTCGGCGTCGATCAGGTAGACGCCGTTCTTGACCTTGCCCATGCGGCGGGAGAGGGCCATGGCCTCGGCCGCGGCGGTGCCCTCGTCGAGGAGGGAGGCGCCGGAGGTGGGCAGCCCGGTCAGTTCGGCGACGACCGTCTGGAAGTTGAGCAGCGCCTCGAGCCGGCCCTGCGAGATCTCCGGCTGGTAGGGCGTGTACGCCGTGTACCAGGCGGGGTTCTCCATGACGTTGCGCAGGATGACGGGCGGGGTGAAGGTGCCGTAGTAGCCGAGCCCGATCATCGAACCGAGGACCTGGTTGCGGTCGGCGAGCGTCCGCAGTTCGGCCAGCACCTCGGCCTCGGTGCGCGCCTCGGGCAGCGCGAGGGCCTCGGTGTTCTTGATGACGTCGGGCACCGCGACCGCGGTCAGCTCGTCGAGCGAGCCGTAGCCGACCTGGGCCAGCATCTTGGCCCGGGCCTCGCTGTCCGGTCCGATGTGGCGATTCTCGAAGGGAATGCCGCGCTCGAGGTCAGAGAGCGGGATGCGGTGGGCGGTCATCGAAAGAGGCCTCCTGGTCGACACGACCTGCGAGGGGTACCACGACGCGGGTACCCGTACGGCCTCCCCCTCTGTCATCGGGACCTGAGAGCTTCACCGGCCCGTCACAGGACGCGCCGGTTTGCACCGTCGGTGAGGGCGCGGTGCCGGAGAGGTGCCCGGCGCCTCGCCCTGCTTTCCAGAGTGACCTCGTCCGCGCGGTACGTGGGCCTGAGAGATTCCGGGGAGGATTTGCTCCTTCGGCGCCCGCTGCGGACGCCTCGCGACCTCCGTCGGCGGACTCTCCCGCGCGGGGTCGACAGCCGATGTGAAGCCTACCAGCGGCCGGTTACGCGCGGCTTTCGAGTGGCCGCCGCCCCGGTTGTGCACTTCCCTGGGTATTCATGACGGATTGCGACCAGTTGGAGGGACCGTGCAGACCGGAATCGATCCGCGCAGCCTGATAGGCCGCAAGGCGTACGACCGTCACGGGGTCAGGATAGGCACCGTCGACGAGGTGTACCTGGACGACGCCACCGGCGCCCCGGAGTGGGCGGCGGTGCGCACCGGGCTCTTCGGCCGGGACGCGTTCGTCCCGCTGGAGCCCAGCGTGCTGCGGGACGACGTGCTGAGCGTCCCCTTCGACCGCGCCCTGATCAAGGACGCGCCCGACTTCGGCGTCGGCCGCCACCTCTCCCCCGAGCAGGAGCTCCAGCTCTACCGGCACTACGGGCTCGACGTGGCGGCCCCGGGCGAGGTCCCTCCCGACCGCGACTTCGGGCGGCTGGCGAGCTCGGGCGAGGAGTGATCCTCCGGGGGCGGCGGCCCATCGTCGCCCCCGGCCGCGGTCCCGGCGGGCGTCACCAGGGGCAGCGGGTCGGCCGGCGCGAGGTCGGGGTCGTCCGTCCGGAAGGTCCGCACCCGGCCCGGCCGGGTGGACGCCGGCGTCTCGAAGCGGACGGTGACCCGTCCGACCCCGCTGCCCTGCACCCAGCCCGCCCCGTGCACGGCGTGCGTCACGTCGTGGCCCGCGAGCCAGCGGCGCTCCTCCGCCGGAGCCGAGGGCTCGGGCTCGGCCTCGTGCGGGTCGGGCTCCGGGCGTTCCCCCGGCTCCGGGCTCCCGCCCTCCGCGGCGAGGCGCTGCGCGGCCCGCTCCTCGGCGGCCTGGGCGAAGAGGTCCTCCTGGGTGAAGTCCGCCAGTCCCGTGACGCCGACGCCGAGCAGCCGCACGCCGCCGGTGGTATCGACCGACTCCAGCAGCCGGCCGGCGGCCTCGCGGACGACGGCGGGGGCGTCGGTGGGCCCGCGCAGGGTCTCCGACCGGGTCAGCGTGGAGAAGTCGTAGCGGCGCACCTTGAGCACCACGGTCCGCCCGGACCGGCCGGCCGCCCGCAGACGCGCCACGCAGCGGTCGGCGAGCCGCTCGACCTCGGCGCGCACCCGGGTCCGGTCGTGGATGTCGACGGCGAAGGTGTCCTCCACGGACACCGACTTGGCGTCGCGGTCGGAGACGACGGGCCGCTCGTCGTGCCCGAGGGCCATCGCGTGCAGCGAGGCCCCGTGCGCCATCCCCAGGAGGCGCACCAGTTCGTCCTGGCCGGCGTCGGCGATCTCCTGGACGGTCACGATGCCCGCGCGCCGCAGCAGCTCCCCCGTGGCGGGGCCGACCCCGGGCAGCGTGCGGACGGGCAGGGGGGCGATGTGCGCCCGCTCGGTGCCGGCGTCGATCACGACGAGCCCGTCCGGCTTGGCCTCCTCGGACGCGATCTTGGCGAGCATCTTCGTCGCCGCGAGCCCCACGGACCCGGTCAGGCCCGTCACGGCGCGGATGTCCCGGCGCAGCCGCTCGCCCACGGCCAGCGCGGAGGGGGCGTCGTGCGCGGCGCCGCCGGCCTCCAGGTCGACGAACGCCTCGTCGAGGCTGAGCGGCTCGACGAGCGGCGACAGCTCCCGCAGCAGCCCCATGACCTGTTCGCTGACCTCGCGGTAGAGCGTGAAGCGCGGCACCAGGTAGGCGGCGTTCGGCGCCAGCCTGCGGGCCTGCCCCATGGGCATCGCGGAGTGCACCCCGAAGCGGCGCGCCTCGTACGACGCCGTCGCCACGACCCCGCGCGGCCCGAGGCCGCCCACCACGACCGCCTTGCCGCGCAGGCTGGGCTTGGCCGCCTGCTCGGCGGCGGCGTAGAACGCATCCATGTCGAGATGCAGCAGGGTGGGGGCGGTTCTCACTCTCCCGATGCTGCCCTACGCCACTGACAACGGCCCTCGGTCGGCCTCAGACGGCGCGGTTGCGGCGCCGGGCGAGCTCGTCGGCGGGGTTCGGCCGCACCAGCGTCTCGCCGGTGTCGACCCGCTCGCCGTGCAGCTGGGACAGCGCGGCGGCGACGTCCCGCCAGACCACTCCGACGGCGATGCCGAACATGCCCTGCCCGCCCTGGAGCAGGTCGACGACCTCCTCGGGCGAGGAGCACTCGTGGACGGTGGCCCCGTCGCTCATGAGCGTCAGGCGTTCGAGGTCGGCCGAGCCGCGGGCCCGCAGGTGCTGGATCGTGGTGCGGATGTTCTGCAGGGACACCCCGGTGTCGAGGAACCGCTTGACGACCTTGAGGACGACCACGTCCTGGAAGCTGTAGAGCCGCTGGCTGCCGGAGCCCTGCGCGGAGCGGACGCTCGGCTCGACGAGCCCGGTGCGGGCCCAGTAGTCGAGCTGGCGGTAGGTGATGCCGGCCGCCGCGCACGCGGTCGGCCCGCGGTAGCCGATCCGGTCGTCGGCCGGCTCGCCGGCGCCGTCCGCCGGGGCCGGGTGGACCGGGAGGGAGCCGGCCGTACTGCTGTGAAGCGGGTACGCGGCACCCGCCGCCGTACCGTCGCCGCTGGTTCCCACGCCGACCTCCATCCGTGACCTGCCCCGTCGACGTTAGGCAGTCGCCCGGGGTGCGTCAACGATCGCCACACTCGGCACGCCGGGTGAAAATCACCCGTGGTGTGGTTTCGGCCGCGCCCCGTCGGGGAAAGGCTGGCCGAATGCCCCGATACCGGGGCAGAGGGTCACTGGCTGTTCGTCCCGAAGTCCTCCGGTGAGATCTGGTCGAGGAACTCGCGGAACTTCTCCACCTCGTCCTCCTGCTCGTCGGGGATCGCGATGCCGGCGTCGTCGAGGACCCCGTCGCTGCCGTAGATCGGCGTACCCGTGCGCAGGGCCAGCGCTATGGCGTCGGAGGGGCGTGCACTGACCTCGACGCCGCTCGCGAAGACCAGCTCCGCGTAGAAGACGCCGTCGCGGAGGTCGGTGATGCGCACCTCGGTGAGCTCCTGGCCGACGGCCTCCAGGACGTCCTTGAAGAGGTCGTGCGTCAGGGGCCTGGCCGGTGCCATGCCCTGCTGGGCGAAGGCGATGGCGGTGGCCTCCCCCGGACCGATCCAGATGGGGAGGTACCGGTCGCCTCCTACTTCACGCAGGAGCACGATCGGTTGGTTGGAGGGCATTTCAACCCGGACACCCACTACGTCGAGCTCGTTCACACAGCAACCCTAGGACGTGCCCGGTCGGTTTGGGTAGTCGAGCCGCGTTCCGGTCAGCGCGGACGGGCCTTGAGCGCCGCGTCGACCAGCACCGTGTGCAGCCGTACGGACAGGGCCGCGAGCTCCTGCGCGGTCGCCTCGGCACGCGCCCTGGTCTGGGGATTGCGATGCCGCCGAAGGGGTGCGACGACCTGTTCGACGAGGCCGGCCTCGCGGTCGGCCGCGGCCTTCATGCCCCGCAGATGACGCGGTTCGAGGCCGTATCCGCCGAGCTCGGTCAGCAGACCGGCCAGCCGGACGGTCTCGGCGTCGTACCCGCCGCCCGGCAGGGGCGCGAGGAGGCCGTACGCCTCCCACGCGGCGAGCTGGTCCTCGCTCACCTCGGCGGCGGCCAGCAGCTCGGCACGGCCGAGGCGGGTGACGGTGGGCAGTTCGTGGTCGGGCTCCGGCGGGGCGCCCGGCGACGGGAGGGCGGGCTGCTCCCCCGCTGCCGCCGCCTCGAGCTGTTCCTTGATCACCTTCAGCGGCAGGTAGTGGTCCCGCTGTATGCGCAGCACCTGGGCCAGCCGGTGCACGTCGTCCGTGCTGAACTTGCGGTAGCCGGACGGGGTGCGCTGCGGCTCGACGAGCCCCTCGGCCTCCAGGAAGCGGATCTTGGAGATCGTGACCTCGGGGAACTCGTCCCGCAGCAGGTTCAGCACCGTGCCGATGCTGACCTGTCGGCCGTCCGCGGCCGCGGCGCCGCGAACGGCGCCGCCCCTCGGTGTCTGAAGCATGTACCTTCCCTGGCGGGTCAGAGGCCCCGCTGGCTCGCGTAGAAGACCAACCGGTACTTGCCGATCTGGACCTCGTCACCGTTGGACAGGGTGACGGAGTCGATGCGCTCCCGGTTGACGTAGGTGCCGTTGAGGCTGCCGACATCGGCGACGGAGAAGCTGCCGTCCTGGAGGCGGCGGAACTCCACATGGCGGCGGGAGACCGTGACGTCGTCCAGGAAGATGTCGCTCTGCGGGTGGCGGCCGGCCGTGGTCAGCTCGCCGTCGAGCAGGAAGCGGCTGCCGGAGTTGGGACCGCGGCGCACGACGAGCAGCGCGGAGCCCAGCGGCAGCGCGTCCACCGCGGCCTGGGCCTCGGGGGACAGGTTGGGCAGCTGCGTCTGGCCGGTGGCCTCCGCCTCGTAGGCCTCGAGACCGGAGATCGAGATCGTCGACGTGGTCTCGGAGGGACGCTCGGCGGCGGCTCCGGCCCGCAGCGGCGCGCCGCAGTTCGAGCAGAACCTGCTCGCCTCGGCGTTGCGGTGCCCGCACCTGGTGCAGACGGGCAAGGCAGACATGGAAGGGCCCTCCTGCTGCGACGGCCCCGCGGGGGCCCCGGGTGCGTACGGGCCGGTTGCCGGGTCTCCGGCCTGGCCCGCGGCTGACGATTCCCCGAAACCTATGCGGCCGGACGCGGCAGGGTCAACGGACGACGCGCCGTGTCCGCCCGAAATGTGACCCCCCTGACCGGCGACCTCGTCGCGGAACAGCGGGCGCCCCGCGCCCTCACCCTCCGCCTCGCCGGGCCGCTGCGCCCGGTGCCGGGCCGTCTGGCTGCCGGCGTCGTCGCGAGCGCTCTTGCCGAACCACTTCTGAAACAACTTCACGGGCGATTCCCCTTGACCGAAACAGACCCGCCCGTGGGGCAGGACGAACCCTTGACGCAACTGCCGGACCTGTCCGGCCGATGCTGACTCTTCTCTACAACGTCCGCGTCCACCGGACAGTTTCCACCACGCGCCCCCGCTTCCGTGCGGCGACCCCCCGCAACCTCTTGCCCTCGCTCGGTGAATCCCATGCGTCCCTCCGTCAGCCGGAGGACGACTGAGCGTAGTCAGGCCGCTTCGCCGCCCGCAAGGCGTCCACGACGATCTTCTCGGAGCGGTTCACCTCCACGGTGGCCTGCTCCTTCTCCATCGTCTGCACCACGCCGCCGGGGATGTTGAGCGCGGGCTCCAGGTCCGCGGGCCTGCCGATGACCTGGAACCGGTACGGCGGGTCGATCTTCCGGCCGTCCACCTCGATCCCGTCGCCCGCGCCCGCGAGGAAGGTGTCGGCGACCACGCGCACGTCGTTGACCTGGATCGCCTCGGCGCCGGCGGCGCGCAGCTCCTGGATGGCGTCGAGGAGCATGTCGGCCTCGACCGTACCCTGCGTGTCGCCGACGGTGAGCGTGATCCCAGGGCCCTGGGCGGCGACCGTGCCGGCGAGGATGCCGAGCTGGCGCTCCTTCTCGACGGTCTGCCTGCGGGCCTCCTCCGCCTGGTCGGAGCTGTTCTCCAGCTCGGTGCGCTGGCTCTCCAGCGCCTGCTTCTCGTCGCCGAGCCGCTGGGACCGGTCGTCCAGCTCGTCGAGGATGCGCACCAGGTCCTCCTGGCGCGCCCCGCGAAGGGCGCTGGTGTCGTTGTTCGACCGCACCTGGATGGCGAGACCGAGCCCGAGCGCGAAGAGCAGCAGGGCGACGACGAGCTGGGGGCGGGTGATCCGCGGCGGCCACAGGGCGCTGAGCAGCCGGTCGCGACCCGTCGGCCCTTCGGGAGCTTCGGGAGCGGCCGCCGGTGCGGGCTGCTCGGGCGCGGCGGTGGGCGGGGGCTGCGCCTGCGGCTGCGCGGTCGGCTCAGGCCGGGGCTGCGGCTCGGGCTGAGGCTGCGGGCCGGGGTGCGGTTCGTTGCTCATGGGACTCACGCCTGGAAGACATGCCGGCGGATGGCCGCGGCGTTGGAGAAGATGCGGATGCCGAAGACGACCACGACACCCGTCGAGAGCTGCGCGCCGACGCCCAGCTGGTCGCCGAGGAAGACGATCAGCGCGGCGACCACGACGTTGGACAGGAACGACACCACGAAGACCTTGTCGACGAAGATGCCGTCCAGCATGGCCCGCAGGCCGCCGAAGACGGCGTCGAGCGCCGCCACGACGGCGATCGGAAGATAGGGCTCGACCACCGCGGGTACCTCGGGCCGGACCAGAAGTCCGGCCACCACTCCCACGACGAGCCCCAGAACCGCGATCACGATGTGCCCTTCCCTGTGTTTTCCGTGGTCTTTTCCGAGACGGCCTCCGCGGTCCGGACGATCAGACTGGGCGCGGCCGGCAACCGCACGTCGTCCTCCGCGGAGATGCTCGTCCTGATGCCGTAGCTCTCCTGCAGCACGTGCAGGTACTGGCCGTCGGCGCTGTCCTGGAAGGCGGTGCTCAGCCGTTGCCCGTCCCCCACGGCGAGCACCGTGTACGGGGGTACGAGGGGCCGGTTGTCGACCAGGACCGCGTCGCCGGCGGCGCGGATGGCGGACAGCGCGGTGAGCCGCTGGCCGTTGATGGAGACCGCCTCGGCGCCCGACTCCCACAGGCCGTTGACGACGCGCTGCAGGTCGCGGTCCCTGACCCGGCCGGTGTCGGAGAAGCCGCTGCTCTGCCGCGGACCTCCGCCGGTGCTGCCGGCGCCCTTGGCGTCGTCCACGACGAGCTTGACACCCGGGCCGTGGACGTCGGTGGCGCCGGAGAGCAGGCCGACCAGCTGCCCGGTGTGCCCGCCGTGGTCCTCCAGGGCCTCGCGCTGGCGGGCGCTGACCTCGTCCCGCAGGGAGTCGACGCGGGCCTGCAGTTCGTCGGCCTCGTCCGAGGCTCCCTCGATGCGGTCGATGAGGTCCTGGCGCTCCTTGGCCACGACCGGCGCGGACACCCGCGCCTGGGCGGCCCCCAGCGTGACCACCAGGGCGGCCAGGACCAGTCCCGCCGCGAGCCACAGCTTGGCCCGCAGGGTGGTGGGGAGCCCCGCGTCGCCCGCGGCCCGGCGCCGGGCCGCGGCTTCGGCGTACCCCTCGTCCAGGCTGTGGTCCATGACGCTGTTGAGCAGGGACATCGAGGCGTCGGGCCGCGGCGGGGCGGTGCTCCGTGGGGGCGACTGCTGCGACATGCCGCACATCGTCGCATGTCGCGGGTACTACCTCCGAATGGCCCAACGGGTGTGGGGGCCCCGGGCCCCCCGGCAGGGGCGGCCCACCCCCGCGCGCAGACGGCAGGGAGAAA
>NZ_JBHWZH010000177.1:0-10456 GCF_042728285.1 Streptomyces sp. NPDC060194
GCGGCCCGCCGCCCGGCTCCACCCCGGCACCGCCCCCGCCCACCGGCGGCTGGGTCGCCCAGCTCGCCTCCGTACCGAAGGCGGACGGCGCCGCGGCCCGCGAGCGGCAGGCCGCCGCCCTCCGCAAGAGGGGCATCTTCGCCCCGTACGTCGACAGCGACGACTGGGCGTCCCTGCGCGGCGGCTACTGGATGTTCCACCAGCCCGGCTTCCCCGACGGCGCCGCGGCCGTCAACTGGTGCCGCAGCTACGGGCTGACCAGCCGGAACGACTGCGTGGGCCGGTTCCTGAGCGACGATCCGGGCGACCGGAACGCGATCTGCCTCCCCGCGGGCGGCGGCGGCACGACGGGCCGCTGCGGCCGCTCCTGACCGGACGCGGGGGCCGTGAGTCCCCTCACACCCCGGGCGGGCCGGCCGCGGCCCGGATCACAGCGCGTCGAGGAACCCGAGCGCGAGCCGCCAGGTTTGCTCCGCGGCCTCGGCGTCGTGGTCCGGCAGGTCCGGGTCGGTGAACAAGTGGCCCGCGCCCGGGTAGCGGTAGACCTCGACGTCGGCGCCGGCCTTGCGCATCCGGAGGTACCAGGCGGTCAGCCAGTCGTGCGACTCGAAGGGGTCCGGGTCGGCGACGTGCAGCTGGACGGGCAGCTCGTCCACGGACGCGTCGTCGGCCAGGTCCGAGGTACCGTGCAGGAGCAGGAGGCCGCGCGCCTTGTCGTCGGCCAGCGCCAGGTTCTGCGCGAGGGAACCGCCCAGCGAGAAGCCGGCGTACACGAGACCCCGGTCGGAGAGCGGGGCGGCGGCCGCGACGGCCCGCTTCAGCAACTCGTCGTTGCCGATCCGGTCGCGGATCGCGAGCCCCTCCTCCGTCGACTCGGCGGTTTGACCCTCGAAGAGGTCGGGCACGTGCACCTGGTGCCCGGCGGAGCGCAGCCGATCGGCGGCCGCCGTGACCACGGGCCGCACTCCGTACGTCGAATGGAAAAGCACGATGTCCATGGCACCATCGTGCCAGTTAGCGTCGGGAGACATGGAAAACGTACTGCGTCCGCTCATCGTTCTCGGTGGCTCGGTCATCGTCACGCTGGCCCTGGGCTGGATCGTCGACCTGTTGTTGCGACGGACCGACGCCCGCCACCACGAGACCCCGCTGTGGGGCCGGCTGCGCGCCTGCCGCATACCGCTGCAGCTCGTCCTGGTCACGGCGCTGCTCCGCGGCTCCTACCGGCAGCTCGAACTGGGGCTGATCAACGACCACGAGGCCGGCATCGGACAGGTGCTCTCCCTGGTCCTGATCGGCGCCTCGGCCTGGCTGGTCATCAGGATCGGCGTCGCGATCGTGGAGTCGTCCTACTCGCGGTACGCCGCCGGCAGCCGCGACGCCGCCCGGGTCCGCCGGGTCCGCACCCAGGTGACGCTGATCAGCCGGGTCCTCACGGCCGTGGTCGGCACCATCGCCGTGGCCGCGATGCTCCTGACGTTCCCCGAGATGAAGGCGGTCGGCACCTCGATGCTGGCCTCCGCGGGCATCATCGGCGTCGTCGCCGGTGTGGCGGCGCAGTCCACGCTCGGCAACCTCTTCGCCGGCTTCCAGATCGCCTTCGGCGACATGGTCCGCATCGGCGACACGGTCGTGGTCGACGGGGAGTGGGGCACGGTCGAGGAGGTCACCCTGACGTTCCTCGCGGTCCGCACCTGGGACGAGCGGCGGATCACGATGCCGGTGTCGTACTTCACGTCGAAGCCGTTCGAGAACTGGTCGCGCGGAGGGGCGCAGATGACCGGCACGGTCTTCTTCCACCTCGACCACAGCGCCCCGATCCCGCTGATGCGCGAGAAGCTCCACGAGATCCTCAAGGGCTCCTCCGCCTGGGACGGCCGCGACTGGTCGCTCGCGCTGACCGACACCACGCCCAGCACCATCCAGGTCCGCGCGGTGGCCACCGCGAAGGACGCCGACGACATCTGGACGGTCCGCTGCGCGATCCGCGAGCAGATGATCGCCTGGCTGAACGAGAAGCACGCGTACGCCCTGCCGCGGATCTCCACCGCCCCGGCGGTCCCCCTGCCCAACCACCGCGGCCACTACGTCGACCTGCGCAAGCAGGCCGACGGCCCGGACCCGGAGGACGTGCAGGTCAGGACCGGTCGCGGCTGAGCCCGTACGACCCGCGAGCCAGGGGCCCGGAGACACCGCTCTCCGGGCCCCTCGCCGTGCCGCCGCGGGTCCGTGCGCTCCCCGCTCAGCGCAGACTGCGCAGGTCGAGGTGGGTGAGCACCCGGTCGGCGACTTCGGGGTCCATCCCCGGCTCGCCGCGCGCGGACAGCACCTCGTGGCGGGCGGCCGACATCATGTCCCGCTGCACCCGGCGCATCGTCTTGATCGACTTCGCGCGCTGCGAGTAGGCCTCCAGCCGTTCGGCCTCGACGATGTCCGGGCTGATCCGCGCCCCCATGTCGAAGGCCAGCCGGGTCAGCCGGTCGACGAGCTCCTCCGGCAGGTGCTCCTCGGCCACGACCTCCTTCAGCCGCCGCTTCGCCGCCTTCGTCGCCCGGACGGCCAGCTCCCGCTCCTGGTCCCGCTCGACCTCCGCGTCGGCCTGCACGTGCAGCTTCCCCACCAGCCAGGGCAGGGTGAGCCCCTGCACCACCAGCGTGGTGAGGATCACCACGAAGGCGATGAAGACGATCGTGTCCCGGGCCGGGAACGGGTCCCCGGCGTCGGTCTCGTAGGGGATGGCGATGGCGAGGGCCACCGACGCCACCCCGCGCATCCCGGCCCACCACATGACGACCGTCTCGCGGGTGCTGACCGGGATCTCCTCGTCGTAGTCGCGCAGCCGGTGCAGCTTCTTCGCCAGCCAGGCGGCCGGCAGCAGCCACAGGAGGCGCACGCCGATGACCACGGCGACCACCGCGCCGCCCCAGCCGAGCAGTTCGCCGAAGTGCCCGTCGGCGGTGCCGAAGACCTGGTGCAGCTCCAGGCCGATCAGCCCGAAGGCGACGCCGGTGACCATCGTGTCGACCACCCGCCAGAAGGTGTTCCCGGCCAGCCGCCCGAGGACGTCGTCGGCGTCGGCCCCCTTCTCGCCGATGACGAGCGCGGTGACGAGGACGGCGAGGACGCCGGAGCCGAGCAGCTCGTCGGCGAGCGAGTAGGCGAGGAACGGGACCAGCAGGCTCAGCCCGATCTGCAGCGTGGCGTCGTCGAGCATGCCCATCAGCTTCACCGTGGCCCAGCCCAGCGCCCAGCCGACGGCGAGGGCGACCACGGCGGACAGCACCAGCGAGCCGGCCGCCCTCGGCCAGGAGAACGAGCCGGTGAGCACGGCGGCGATCGCCACGTGGTAGAGCACGATGGCGGTGACGTCGTTGAACAGGCCCTCGCCCTCCAGGATCGACACCATCCGCCGCGGCAGGCCGAGCGTGCCGGCGACGGAGGTGGCGGCGACCGGGTCCGGCGGCGCGACCAGCGCGCCGAGCGCGACGGCGGCGGCCAGCGGCAGCCCCGGCACGAGCGCGTCCGCCACCGCCGCGACGGCCGCGGTGGTGACGAAGACCAGCGCGACGGCGAGCAGAAGGATGGGTCGGACGTTGGCCGCGAACTGCCGCCAGGAGGTCCGCTGGACGGAGGCGTAGAGCAGCGGGGGCAGGAGCAGCGGCAGGATCAGCTCCGGCGGGATGTCCACGTTCGGCACGAACGGCAGGAACGCCAGCACGATCCCCACCAGCGTCATCAGGACCGGGGCGGGCAGCCCGACCCGGTCCCCCAGCGGCACCATGAGCAGCGCGCCGAGCAACAGCGCGAACAGCAGCACCATCTGATCCACGGTCACACTCCGGGCAGTACGGACGGGACGAAGCGGGACGGATCACCCCGCGGGCCGACGGCCCAGCCTGTCACGTACCGCGCGGACGCCGGTCCCAACGCACCTGGGGTGTCCCGGGCGGATCGGGCCGGTACGGCCCCGGGGTCAGAGCGTGCGGCGCATCGCCCGGTGCTCGATCCCGGCGTCCGGGAACAGCGGACCGTAGGCGACGTAGCCCAGCCGCTCGTAGAAGCCGAGCGCGTGGGTCTGGGCGTGCAGGTCGACGGCCGTGAGGCCGCGCTCGCGGGCGGCCGCCTCGATGCCGCGGACCAGCGCGGCCCCGACGCCGAGGCCGCGGGCGGCGCGGCTCACCGCGAGCCGGCCGAGCGAGCCGACGCCCTCGTCGCCGGTCTTGCCGAGGGCCGGGGCGCCGGTGAGCAGCCGCCCGGTGCCGAGCGGCCCGTCGGGGCCGACGGCCAGGACGTGGACGGTGGACGGGTCGCGGTCGTAGGCGTCGTACTCGATGTCCTGGGGGACGCGCTGCTCGACGACGAAGACCTCCTTGCGGACCGCGAAGCACGCCTCCAGGTCCGCCGGGTCGACGGCCGTGCGCACGGTCACGGCGTCGGCGCTCACGCGTTGCTCTCCGCCTCGATCTTCGCGAGCGCCCGGCGCAGGTCCTCGGGGTACTCGCTGGAGAACTCCACCCACTGCCCGTCCGCCGGGTGCTCGAAGCCGAGCCGGACGGCGTGCAGCCACTGCCGGGTCAGGCCGAGCCGCTTGGCGAGGGTGGGGTCGGCGCCGTAGGTGAGGTCGCCGACGCAGGGGTGGCGGTGGGCCGACATGTGGACCCGGATCTGGTGGGTGCGGCCGGTCTCCAGCTTCACGTCGAGCAGCGAGGCGGCGCGGTAGGCCTCGATGAGGTCGTAGTGGGTGACCGACGGCTTGCCCTCGGCGGTGACGGCCCACTTGTAGTCGTGCTGCGGGTGGCGGCCGATGGGGGCGTCGATGGTGCCGCTCATCGGGTCGGGGTGGCCCTGGACCAGCGTGTGGTACCGCTTCTCGGGGACCCGCTCCTTGAACTGCCGCTTGAGCGAGGTGTAGGCCCGCTCCGACTTGGCGACGACCATCAGGCCGGAGGTGCCGACGTCGAGCCGGTGCACGATGCCCTGGCGCTCGGCGGCGCCCGAGGTCGAGATCCGGTAGCCGGCGGCGGCGAGCCCGCCGATCACGGTGGTGCCGGTCCAGCCGGGGCTGGGGTGCGCGGCGACGCCGACGGGCTTGACGATCACCACGATGTCGTCGTCGTCGTGGACGATCTCCATGCCCTCGACGGGCTCGGCGACGATCTCCACCGGGGCCGGGGCGCCGGGCATCTCGACCTCCAGCCAGGCCCCGCCGTGCACGCGCTCGGACTTCGCGACCACGGCCCCGTCGACCTGCACCTTCCCCGCCGCGGCGAGTTCGGCCGCCTTGGTGCGGGAGAAGCCGAACATGCGGGAGATGGCGGCGTCGACGCGCTCGCCCTCCAGGCCTTCGGGGACGGGCAGGGTGCGGATCTCGGGAGAAGTGCTCACCGTTACGAGTATGTCAGTCCTTGTGGACGGACCCGTCGGGGTCCAGGCCGCGGAAGGACAGGATGACGATCAGGATGCCGCCGCAGACGATCGCGGAGTCCGCGAGGTTGAAGACCGCGAAGTGCTTCGGGGCGATCATGTCGACGACCGCGCCCTCGAAGACGCCGGGCGCGCGGAAGATCCGGTCGGTGAGGTTGCCCAGCGCCCCGCCGAGCAGCAGGCCGAGCGCGATCGCCCAGGGCAGGCTGTAGAGCTTGCGGGCGAGCCGGACGATGACCACGATCACCGCGGCCGCGATCACCGTGAAGACGATGGTGAACGCCTCGCCCATGCCGAAGGCGGCGCCGGGGTTGCGGATGACCTCGAGCTTCAGCCAGTCGCCGAGCAGCTCGATCGACTTGTTCGTGGGCTCCATCTCGGCCACCACGACGATCTTGCTGACCAGGTCGAGGAGGTACGCGACGAGCGCCACGGCGAACAGCGCGGCGATCCTCCGCCTGCCCCTGGGCCGCTGCCCGTCCGCCGCCGCGGCGGTCTCCTCGGGCGTGTCGATGGTCGGCTCCGCCTCTGCCACGTGATGTCCCCTGCGTTCTCCGGGCCTGCGGATCGGTGGCCCGATCCACGACGAGGGTACGGCACTGACGTGCGAGCCCCGCGGCCCGCCGGGCCGCGGGCCGGGGCGGCGGACCGGGTGCCGCCCCTGCGGGGGCTCAGTGCCGGCGCTCCTGCTTCTGCTTGCAGTCGACGCAGAGGGTGGCGCGCGGGAAGGCCTGCATGCGGGCCTTGCCGATGGGGTTGCCGCAGCTCTCGCAGAGGCCGTAGGTGCCCGCGTCCAGGCGGTCCAGGGCGCGCTCGGTCTGCTCCAGGGTCTCGCGGGCGTGCGCGGCGAGCGCCATCTCGCTCTCGCGGGTGATGTTCTTCGTGCCGGTGTCGGCCTGGTCGTCGCCGGCCCCGTCGCCGGAGTCCCGCATCAGGCCGACCAGGGCCGCCTCGGAGGACTCCAGCTCGGCGCGGAGCCGCAGCACCTCGCTCTCCAGCTCGGCGCGGGCCTCGGCGACCTCGGCCGGGGTCCAGGGGTCCTCACCGCTGCGGACCGCGAGGTCGCCGGGGTCCGCGGCGGCGGCCCGCGCGGAGGGCACGGCGTTCTGGGGCTCGGTCACCGTGCCCGGGGTCTTCTTCGCAGCCACCGTCCTGGCTCCTGTCTGCTTCGCTGCCGAGGCCGCCGGCGTGCTCGCGGCGGCCTTCTTCGAGGTGGTGCTCTTCTTCGGGGTGGTGCTCTTCTTCGCCACCATGGCCGCGATCCTTCACATTGTGTGATATTGCCCGCGAATCGTTATGGGACGATAAATCGACTTCCGTCCCGCGGCAACGGGGACGCGCCGTGCGGCGCCGCGGGTCTGCACTCCGTTGTGCCCACCTCCCCGGCGGGTAATCCGCGCACTCGGCCGTACGGAGGCCCTTACACTGGCCTGAGCGAAAGGCATGGACGGGACGAGTAGCGCCGTACGCAGCCACGAGCGATCCGGGGACGGTGGGAGCCCGGAGGCGAGCGCGACGCGAAGATCACCCCGGAGCCGCCGGAAGAAAGCCGCAGCGCGGTGACTAGACCCGGCCTCGCTGCCCCAATGAGGGGGCCCGCCCGCGCGCACGCGCACCGGCGGGTCAAGGAGGGTGGTACCGCGGGAGCGCGTTTCGGCTCTCGTCCCTCCGGACGGAGACGCGATCATTCCGCCGGAGGTAGTCCCTTGAGTACCGAGCCATCGACCACGCCGCAGGCCTCTCGCCCCGCGCTCTACCACCAGGTCCCCGCCCAGGTCGACCTCCCCGCCCTGGAGCACGCCGTGCTCGACTTCTGGCAGGAGGCGAAGGTCTTCGCCAAGAGCCTGGAGCAGTCCGAGGGCCGCCCCGAGTGGGTCTTCTACGAGGGCCCGCCCACCGCGAACGGCATGCCCGGCGCACACCACATCGAGGCCCGCGTCTTCAAGGACGTCTTCCCCCGCTTCCGGACCATGCGCGGCTACCACGTCGGCCGCAAGGCCGGCTGGGACTGCCACGGCCTGCCCGTCGAGCTCGCGGTGGAGAAGGAGCTCGGCTTCACCGGCAAGAAGGACATCGAGGCGTACGGCATCGCCGAGTTCAACGCCAGGTGCCGCGAGTCCGTGACCCGGCACACCGACGCGTTCTCCGCGCTGACGACCCGCATGGGCTACTGGGTCGACCTCGACGACGCGTACCGCACCATGGACCCGGACTACGTCCAGTCCGTGTGGTGGTCGCTGAAGGAGATCTTCAAGAAGGACCTGCTCGTGCAGGACCACCGGGTGGCCCCCTGGTGCCCCCGCTGCGGCACGGGCCTCTCGGACCACGAGCTCGCGCAGGGCTACGAGACCGTCGTCGACCCCTCGGTCTTCGTCCGCTTCCCTCTCACCTCCGGTCCGCTCGCGGGCGAGGCAGCGCTCCTGGTGTGGACGACGACCCCCTGGACCCTGGTGTCCAACACGGCCGTCGCGGCCCACCCCGACGTCCGCTACGTCGTCGCCACGAACGGCGACGAGCAGCTGGTCGTCGCCGAGCCCCTCCTGGAGAAGGCCCTCGGCGAGGGCTGGGAGGCGACGGGCCGGACCTTCACCGGCGCCGAGATGGAGCGCTGGAACTACCGACGTCCGTTCGAGCTCGTGGAGTTCCCGGAGCCGGCGGCGGGAGCGGGCGCGTACAGCCCCTCCGGAGCGCACTACGTCGTCAACGCCGAGTACGTCACCACCGACGACGGCACCGGGCTCGTCCACCAGTCCCCCGCGTTCGGCGCCGAGGACCTGCAGGTCTGCAAGGCCTACGGCCTGCCCGTGGTCAACCCGGTCCGCCCCGACGGCACGTTCGAGGAGGAGCTGGACCTCGTGGGCGGCGTCTTCTTCAAGAAGGCCGACGAGAAGCTCACCGAGGACCTCGACGCCCGCGGCCTGCTGTTCCGCCACGTCCCCTACGAGCACAGCTACCCGCACTGCTGGCGCTGCCACACCGCGCTGCTCTACTACGCGCAGCCGTCGTGGTACATCCGGACCACCGCCGTCAAGGACGCGATGCTCCGGGAGAACGAGGCGACCAACTGGTTCCCCGACTCCGTCAAGCAGGGCCGCTTCGGCGACTGGCTCGACAACAACATCGACTGGGCGCTCTCCCGCAACCGCTACTGGGGCACCCCGCTGCCGATCTGGCGCTGCGAGGACGACCACCTCACCTGCGTCGGCTCGCTCGCCGAGCTGTCCGAGCTGAGCGGCACCGACCAGTCGGCCCTGGACCCGCACCGCCCCTACATCGACGCGGTCACCTTCCCCTGCACCGCCGACGGCTGCACGCGCACCGCGACCCGCGTCCCGGAGGTCATCGACGCCTGGTACGACTCGGGCTCGATGCCGTTCGCGCAGTGGGGCTACCCGTACAAGAACAAGGAGCTCTTCGAGAAGCGCTACCCGGCGCAGTTCATCTCGGAGGCCATCGACCAGACCCGCGGCTGGTTCTACACGCTGATGGCCGTCGGCACCCTGGTCTTCGACAGGTCCTCCTACGAGAACGTGGTCTGCCTCGGCCACATCCTCGCCGAGGACGGCCGCAAGATGTCCAAGCACCTGGGCAACACCCTGGACCCGATCCCGCTGATGGACCGCCACGGCGCGGACGCCGTCCGCTGGTTCATGGCGGCCGGCGGCTCGCCCTGGGCGGCCCGCCGGGTCGGCCACGGCACGATCCAGGAGGTCGTCCGCAAGACGCTCCTGACCTACTGGAACACCGTCGCCTTCCAGGCCCTGTACGCCCGCACCTCGGGCTGGGCCCCGAGCGCCGCGGACCCGGCCCCCGCCGACCGCCCGCTCCTGGACCGCTGGCTGCTGTCCGAACTCCACGCGCTCACCGACCAGGTGACCAAGGCCCTGGAGGCGTACGACACCCAGCGGGCCGGCAAGGCGCTCTCCGCGTTCGTCGACGACCTGTCCAACTGGTACGTCCGCCGCTCGCGCCGCCGCTTCTGGCAGGGCGACGACGCCGCGCTGCGCACCCTGCACGACGTGGTGGAGACCGTCACCCGGCTGATGGCCCCGCTGACGCCGTTCATCACCGAGCGGGTATGGCAGGACCTGGTCGTGCCGGTCACCCCGGACGCCCCGGAGTCGGTGCACCTGTCCTCCTGGCCGGAGGCGGACCTCACCGCGGTCGACCCGGACCTGTCCCGGCGCATGGCGCTGGTGCGGCGGCTGGTGGAGCTGGGCCGGGCCACCCGCGCGGAGTCGGGCGTGAAGACCCGTCAGCCGCTCTCGCGCGCCCTGGTCGGCGTGCACGGCTTCGAGACCCTGGACGCCGAACTGCGCGCCCAGATCACCGAGGAGCTCAACGTCACCTCCCTGGCCTCGCTGTCCGAGGTCGGCGGCTCGCTGGTCGACACCACGGCCAAGGCGAACTTCCGCGCGCTCGGCAAGCGCTTCGGCAAGGGCGTCCAGGCCGTCGCCAAGGCCGTCGCCGAGGCCGACGCGGCCGCCCTGTCCCTCGCCCTGCGCGAGGGCACGGCGAGCGTCGAGGTGGACGGGGAGACGGTCGCCCTGTCGCCCGAGGAGGTCATCGTCACCGAGACGCCCCGCGAGGGCTGGTCCGTGGCCTCGGACGCGGGCGCGACGGTCGCCCTGGACCTGGAGATCACCGAGGAGCTGCGGCGGGCCGGGCTCGCCCGCGACGCCATCCGGCAGATCCAGGAGGCCCGCAAGAACAGCGGCCTCGACGTCGCCGACCGGATCACGGTCCGCTGGGCGTCCACCGACGCGGACGTGAGCGCGGCCCTCACCGAGCACGCCGCGCTGATCGCCGACGAGGTGCTCGCCCCGGACTTCGCCGCCGGCGACCCGGACGACACCTTCGGCCCGGCGTTCCGGGACGACAACCTGTCGCTGACGTTCCACCTGCGCAAGGTGTAGCCCCCCCCCCGGCACGCAGCGAGGGCCCGGCACTTCTCCGCGA
Organism: Streptomyces sp. NPDC060194; assembly: GCF_042728285.1. Taxonomy (NCBI): domain Bacteria; kingdom Bacillati; phylum Actinomycetota; class Actinomycetes; order Kitasatosporales; family Streptomycetaceae; genus Streptomyces; species Streptomyces sp. NPDC060194. The sequence goes on from NZ_JBHWZH010000177.1 coordinate 10,384, forward strand.
GAGGTGCCGGGCCCTCGTCGTCCGCCGGGCCGCCGGCGGTCGCGGGCACGGCGAAGGGCCGGGCCCCTGGATC
>NZ_JBHWZH010000178.1:0-10347 GCF_042728285.1 Streptomyces sp. NPDC060194
GTACGGGCCAGCACCGTCTCGTGGGCGCCGACACGGGTGTCGGCCAGCGCGAGCCGGTGACGGGTCCGGCGGTCCACGCCGAGCGCGTCCAGCGCCTCGGTCATGGCGGCCTTGAAGTGCTCGGCCCAGTTCGGGTAGGCCGAGCCGGGACGCCGAATCGGCGTCCCGGCCGACCGCATGTCTAGACCACTTCGGCGCTCCGGCGGGGCAGGCCCAGGGTCCGCCTGAGGAAGTCCGCCTGGAGCAGCAGCAGGTTCTCCGCGACCTCCTCCTGCGGGGTCATGTGGGTCACCCCCGACAGCGGCAGCACCTCGTGCCGGCGCCCCGCCGCGAGCAGGGCGGACGAAAGCCGCAGGGAGTGCGCGACCACCACGTTGTCGTCGGCGAGACCGTGGACGATCATCATCGGGGCCGACGTGGCGGCCGCCTCGGAGAGACCGGCGTCCGTCACCAGAGAGTTGGTGGCGTAGACCTCTGGCTGCTCGTCCGGGTGGCCGAGGTAGCGCTCCTGGTAGTGGGTGTCGTAGAGCCGCACGTCCGTCACCGGCGCCCCGACGACCGCCGCGTGGAACACGTCGGGGCGGCGCAGCGCGGCGAGTCCGGCCAGGTAGCCGCCGAAGGACCAGCCGCGGATCGCGACCCGGGTCAGGTCGAGGGGGAAGCGGGGGCGGCCCGTGGCCGGGTCGGTCTCGGCGGCCAGCGCGTGCAGGGCGTGCACCTGGTCGTCCAGGGTGACCGCCGCGAGCCGGTCGCGGACCGCCTTCTCGAAGCCGGGGGAGTGGTGCGGGGTGCCGCGGCCGTCCGCGACCAGGACCGCGAAGCCCTGGTCGGCGAACCACTGCGAGGCGAGGAACGCCCGGCCGTCCGCGACCACCCGGGCCGACCCGGGCCCGCCGTAGGGGTCGAGGAGGACCGGAAGGGGGCCGTCCGTCTCCGGCCGGTATCCGGAGGGGAGCAGGACGGCGCACGGCAGCCGGCGCGTGCCCCCCTCCATGAGCGTCACGCGCGGGGTGAGGCCGGGCGGTTCGGCGTGCGAGCCGATGCCGAGGTCCGGCTCCCCCGCGCGCACGACCCGGCAGTGCGGCTCCGCGGTGTCGAGCCGGGTCGACACCAGCAGCGTCGTCCCGCCCGCCCGCAGCGCCCCGTGGACCCCGGGCCCCTCCGAGAGGCGCCGTACGCGGCCGGCCGGCAGGTCCGCCGAGTACACGTGCGTCTGGCCGGTCTCCGGGTCCGCCGCCGCCTCGCCCGCCTTCGCGGTGAACAGCAGGCCGTCCGCCGAGACCCCGAGGAGCGCCCGTACGTGCAGGTCGGGGCCGGTCAGTGCCCGGCCGCCGACGTCCAGGACGCGGACGCCGTCCCGGTCGGCGATCCGCACCAGTTCGCCGTCCGGGGTCCAGGCCGGGACGCCGGGGTGGAGCTGGAGCCACGCCTCGCGGTCCTCCTCCCGCAGCACCTCGGCCGTCCGGCCCGTCGCCACGTCCACCGTCAGGTACACCTGCTCGCGCTGGTCGCGGGCCTGCACGAGCAGCAGCGGGGGACCGGCCGCCGACCAGTGCACCCGGGCCAGGTACGGGTAGCGCTCCCGGTCCCAGGCGACCTCGGTGCGCCCGCCGTCCAGGGTGTGCAGCGAGAGCCCGACCTCGGCGTTCGGGGTGCCCGCCGCCGGGTAGCGCACCGGCACCGGGGGGCGGTCGGGGTGCGCCGGGTCGGCGATCCACCAGGTCCGCACCGGGCTCTCGTCGACCCGCTCGACGAGCAGCCGGTCGGAGTCCGGCGACCACCAGTAGCCCTGGAGGCGGTGGATCTCCTCGGCGTCGATGAACCCGGCGAGACCGTACGTGACGTGCTCGGCCTCCGGCTCCGCGAGCGCCCGGTCCCCCGTGCCGTCCGCCCCCGCGACCCGCAGCGCGCCCTGCGCCGCGTACGCGACGTGGCGGCCGTCGGGCGACGGGCGCGGGTCGACGACCGGCCCCGCCGCGGGCAGCTCGCGGGTGGTCCCGGCGCGCAGCTCGGCGACGAACAGCCGCCCGGACAGCGCGAACGCGGCCAGCTCCGAGGCGGCGTCGGTCGCATACGACACGATCCCCGCGCCGCTGGTCCGGCTCCGCTCGCGCCGCGCCCGCTCGGCCGCCGACAGCTCCTCGCCCTCCCCGCCGAGCAGCACCTCCGGATCGGCCGCCACCCGCTCCTTGCCGTCGGCCACGTCCAGCGTCCACAGCAGGTGCGTGCGGTCCGTGCCCGACCGGGACCGCAGGAACGCCACCCGGCGCCCGTCCGGCGCGAGCGCGAAGGAGTGCGGGGTGCCGAGCGTGAAGCGCTGGGTGCGGGCGTGCATCCGCGGGAACGAGGTCATCGTCAGAACCTAGGGCAGCGATCACCCCTCGCGCGCCCCCTTTGTGCTGCCGTGCGCGAGGTATGCAGTGCCACGGAAAGTTATGATCCGTAGCGCTCGGTGGGTATCAACCCGTCGGCAACTGCCCGTGCCCGTACGACAGTCGTTCATATGAGGAGGTGACCGCCGTGGCGCTCTCGGTATCGGCGGTGGTGCTGCTGGCGATCCTCGTCTTCATCATGGTCAGGAAATCAGGCCTGAAGGCGTGGCACGCACTCGTCTGCGTCCTGCTCGGCTTCTACCTGGCGAGCTCGTCGGTGGCCCCGACGATCAACGACGTGACGACGAACGTGGCCGGCATGATCGGCGAGCTCAGCTTCTGACGGGTCCCGCACGTCCCGTCCCGTCGCGACCCCGCACCGCGCCGACCCCGACGTCGTGGTCGGTGCGGTCCCACCTCGTACCCTGTCCGCATGACAGCCCTTCCCGCCGCGGCCGCCGCCCGCCGGCTGCTGCTGGTGCACGCGCACCCCGACGACGAGTCGATCAACAACGGCGTGACCATGGCCGCCTACGCAGCCGCCGGCGTCGCCGTCACCCTCGTGACCTGCACCCTCGGGGAGGAGGGCGAGGTCATCCCGCCCGAGCTCGCCCACCTCGCGCCGGAGCGCGACGGCACCCTCGGCGCGCACCGGATCGGCGAACTCGCCGCCGCCATGCGGGAGCTGGGCGTCACCGACCACCGCTTCCTCGGCGGCGCGGGCCGCTACCGCGACTCCGGGATGCTCGGCCTCCCGCAGAACGCCCGCGGCTTCTGGGGCGCCGACCTCGACGAGGCCGCCGCCGACCTGGTCGCCGTGCTGCGCGAGACCCGCCCCCAGGTCGTCGTCACCTACGACCCGGACGGCGGCTACGGCCACCCCGACCACATCAAGGCCCACCGCGTCGCGACCCGCGCCGTCGACCTGGCCGCCGAGCCGGCCTACCGCCGCGACCTCGGCGCCCCGCACGCGGTCGCGAAGGTCTACTGGAACCGCGTCGCCCGCTCCGACGCCGAGCACCGCTTCGCGGAGCTGGAGAAGGCGATGGCCGACCTGCCCTGGCCCGCCGCGGCGGACCTCGGCGACGTGCCCGGCGTGGTCGACGACGACCGCGTCACCGCCCGGATCGACGGCACGGCCGACGGCGGCCGCTGGGCGGCCCGCAAGGCCGCCGCGATGCGGGCGCACGCCACCCAGGTGGCCGTCCAGGAGCCGTGGTTCGCGCTGTCGAACGGACTCGCCCAGCCGCTGTTCCCGGTCGAGTACTACGAGTTGGCGCACGGGCGCTCCGGCGCGCCGGCCGGCGAGGTCGAGAGCGACCTCTTCGCCGGCCTCGACCTGCCCGCCGCCGCCCCCCGGACCGCGGAGGCCCACCGGTGAACGTCCCCCGGATCGCCACGTTGGGACTGCTGTTCGTCCTCGGCGTCGTCGTCGGCCTCACCGGCGCGCTCGTCCAGGGCGGCTGGTCCGGCGGCGGACTGCTGCTCGCCCTGCTCGCGTCCGCCGGGCTCTTCGTCGGCGGCGCACACCTGACCGGCACCCGGGCCGGCGCGTGGGCGCCGGCGGCCGGCTGGCTGCTCGCGGTCATCGTCGCCAGCTCCCCGCGGCCGGAGGGCGACTTCCTCTTCGGCGCCGGGATCGGCGCGTACGTCTTCCTCCTCGGCGGCACGGCGGTCGCTGTGATGTGCGCCACCCTGCTCCGCCCGCCGCCGGCGGGGGCTCCGAAGGACGCCGACCGCTCGCGCTGACCGCGCGAAGGACCGTCACCTGCGGGGCTGTTCCCGCCGGTGCCGGCGGCCCGGACGGCGGGGGGCTTCCGGCGGCCGTGGGGTACCCGTTCCGCGTGGCCAGTATGGTGGTGCGCGCCGCCGAGCCGCCTCGCGCGTCCCGTAGTGACACCACGGGACGGGCGGCGGAGCCAACCGGGAGAACCTGCCTTGACTCGAGAAACTGACAGTTCGCCCTCCGGGCCCCAGGGGCGCGGAGCCGCCTACCCGTCGGGCACGCCGCCGTACGGCACGCCGCAGGACGGCGACGCGGCGGCCGCGGGCCACGCCCCGGTCGGCGCGGAGACCGCCCCGGCTCCGGACGAGCCCAGGACCGAGACCACGCTGACCACCCGCGTCCGGATCAACATCCCCGGCTCGCGCCCCATCCCGCCCGTCGTCGTGCGCAAGTCGATGACCGAGCGCGAGCGCGCGGAGAGCGCGGCGGGCCGCGGCGAGCCGACCGGCGCGTACGAGCCGGTCTCCGGCCCCGCGCGGCCGGTCGCCGCGGCGGCGTCGCCCGCCGGCGGTGGCGGCGGTCGCCCCGCGCCCGGCTCGGCCGCCTCCACCTCGGGCGTCGCCTCCGGCGGCGGGGCGCGCGAGAAGCTCCCGACGCGGTCCCCGCAGGCCTCGACCGCCCGCGGCGGCGCGGGCGCGCCGAACGGCTCCGGCGGGGCCACGGGGGCGGGTCCGGGGGCCGGGTCCGGTTCGGGCGGCGACGAGAAGGCCAGCGACTGGTTCGCCCCCCGCAAGGCCCCGGCCCCGCACCGGGACGAGCCCGGCACGGGCGAGGGTCCCCGCTTCGTCCGCGACGAGCAGGGCCGCGGTCCCGACACCGCGGGCGGCGGATCCGCGAACGGAGCCGCTCCCGGCGGCTTCGGTGCGGGCGCGCGCGCCGCCGCCGGCCACCAGGGCCCCGTCCCCAGCGGCCCCGCGGCCCCCGGCCCCGACGGCGCCTCCGGCCCGTACGCCGACACCGACCCCTACGGCGCCCAGGTCCCGGCCGGACCCCAGGACTCGTACACCGCGCCCCAGCCCCCCGCCGGCGGCGGCCCGTTCGCGGGCCCCGGCACCTCGGGCGGCCCCGGCGGTACGCCCGACCCGTACGCCCGGCCCGACGGTGCGGCCCCGCGGCCGCAGGGCACGCTGGGCGACTTCACGCCCGGCGGCGGCCCCGCCGGCGCGGGCCTGCACGCCAACTCGCCCTACGCGTCCGCCGACGCGCCCTCCGGCACCCGCCCGGGCGACCCGTTCGGCGACCTGGCCGCCGAACAGGCCCGCCGCGGCGACGGCTTCGGCCCCGACGGCCCCACCACCGGCCCCGTGACCGGCAACGGCCCGCTGGCCCCCGGCACCGCGCCGTACCCGCAGGGCGTCCCGCCGCACGGCACGCCCCCGCACGGCGTGCCCGGCATCGCCGACGACACCGCCGTCCTCACCCCGCAGCCGCCGTCCCCGGCGGGCCCGAACGCCTCCGGCGAGCCGCTGACCGGCGGCATCCCGGTCGTCCCCGGCGCCGGTCCCACCGGCCCGGCGCCGTCTCCCCCGGGCCCCGGCGGCCCCGCCGCCCCCGCGCCGAGGCAGGGGACGATCACCCCCGTCCCCGAGCCCCCGGCGAAGAAGAAGGGGCGCTCCAAGCTGGTCATGGCCGCCGCCGGCGTCATCGGCCTCGCGGGCGTCGCCTACGGGGCGGGCCTGCTCCTGAACCACTCCGACGTCCCGAAGGGCACCACCGCACTCGGCGTCGACATCGGCGGCTCCTCCAAGGAGGAGGCCGTCCAGAAGCTCGACGCGGCCCTCGGCAACCGGCTCACCGCCCCGCTCGAACTCCGCGTCGGGGAGAAGACGGTGCCCCTCTCCCCGGAGAAGGCCGGCCTCAGCGTCAACACCGAGTCCACCGTCCGCAACGCGGCCGGCAGCGACTACAACCCGGTCTCCGTCATCGGCTCGCTCTTCGGCGGCACCCGGGTGGCCGAGCCCGACATCCCCGTCGACGACGAGAAGCTCGCCGTCGCCCTCGCCGACGTCACCTCCGGCGGCAAGGGCCCGGGCGCGGCCTCGGAGGGCACCGTCGTCTTCCGCGACGGCAAGGCCATCCCCTCCTACGGCAAGCCCTACGACGGGGTCGATGTCAGCGCTTCCGCCGACGCGGTGGCCGCCGCCTACCGGGAGCGCGCCGAGACCGGCGAGAACGCGCCCGTCGCGCTGCCCGTCACCCCGCAGAAGCCGAAGGTCTCCGACGCGGAGGTCGACCGGGCGATGAAGGAGTTCGCGAAGCCCGCGCTCTCCGGCTGGGTCTGGCTGCAGGCGGGCGGCGTCGAGGTGCCGTTCAGCGAGAAGTCCATCGGCGAGATGCTCCGCATGCAGCCCGGCACCGACGGCTCCCTGCAGCCGGTGATCGACCTGAAGGTCCTCGAGGAGAAGTACGGCAACGCCTTCGCCGGGGTCACCATCGACGGCGGCGCCGGCGAGGTCCCGATGAACGCCCAGCACGCGGCCGCCGCGATGCTCCAGGCGCTCAAGAAGACCGCGCCGGCCGAGCCCGAGAAGCGGATCGCCTCCGTCGAGGGCGCGAAGGCCGGTTAGGCGAAGCTCAGTTGAGCCGTGAGCGGGCCGCCCGCGCCTGGGTGCGCAGGCGGTCCGCGGTCGCCGGGTCGATGTTCGCGACGATCGCCGCGTACGCCTCCAGCTCCTCGGCCCCGGTGACGAAGTCGCCCCGTTCGACCAGGAGTTGGGCGCGTTCGTAGCGCAGCCTCGCCGGGTGCGAGGGCAGCGAGAGCGCCAACTCGACGGCCCACAGACCGATGTCGGACCGCTCCGGGCGCGCGGCCGCCCAGGCCCGGATGTTGTCGAGGATCCGCAGCACGATGTCCAGCGGCCGGGCCGGGGACAGCATCGAGGGGTGCAGGGCCTCGCCCGTCGCCCCGGCGACGAGCAGTTCGGCGTCCGCGCCCGTCAGCGGCCGCCCCGCCGCGAAGGGGTCGGCGAGCACCACATCGCCGGTGTCCGCCACGGGTTCACCGATCGCCCCGCTCGTCGGCGGCTCGCCGAAGCCGACGACGAAGTGGCCCGGCAGCGCCACCCCGTACACCTGCGCCCCGGCGCGCCGGGCGACCTCCATCCACACCACCGACAGCAGGATCGGCAGTCCCCGGCGCCGCCGGAGCACCTCGTGCAGCAGCGAGGATTCGAGCCGCTGGTAGTCCGCGGGCCCGCCGAGGAAGCCGCAGCGCGCGCCCAGCAGCTCCGAGAGGGCCGCCGCCCAGGCCCGCGGGCCGCCGGGCCGGTACGGCAGCAGGCCCGCGAGCCGGTCGAGTTCGATCTCCGCGGCGTCGATACCGCGCTGCCCGAGCCCCGGATCGGCGACCGCGCCGATCAGCAGGCACAGCGACGCCAGGTCCGGCTGCTCGGACCGCGCCTCCTCGGCGAACCGCCGCCGCCACTCCTCAGGGCTGACGGGCTCCTCGTCGTCCTCGGCCGGCGGGGGATCGCAGTGCACGGCTCACTCCTGTCCTGGGGAGCGGAACTGGTAGTGGTGGTAGGTGTGGTGGGTGGTGAAGCCGAGGTCGTCGTAGAGGGCGAGCGCCGGCGCGTTGTCCGTCTCGACCTGCAACCAGGCCGCGGAGGCCCCCTCGTCGAGCGCCCGGCGCGCCAGCGCGGCCATCACTCCGCGCGCGAGGCCCTGCCGGCGGTGCTCCGGGGCCACCTCGACGGCCATGAACCCGGCCCACCGCCCGTCGACGACGCACCGGCCGATCGCCGCCGGCGCCTCGTCGCCCGCGCCCCCGGGGACGGTCGCGAACCACACCGAGGGGCCCGCGCCGAGCACCTTCAGGGCCGTGGCCCCCACTCCCTTGCGCTGGTACCGCCGCAGCCACGCCGCGTCCACGGTGCGGGACAGCCCGACCCGGTCCACCGCCTGCGGTCCCGCGTCCGCGAGGGGGGCGAGCGCGCCCACCCGCACCAGCGCGCTGACCTCGCGCGTCCAGCCGTGTGCGGTGAGCGCCTCCGCCAGCGCCTCCTGGGTGTCCGTCCCGCCGGTCGCGACCTGGACCGTCGGCGTCAGGCCCCGCTCGGCGTACCACCGGCGCACCCGCAGGAGCGCCTCGTCGAGGGGGAGGCCCGGATCGCCCAGCGGGAGGGCGGAGTTGGCGCGGCGGGTGAAGCCGTCCGCGGCCCGCAGGAGCCAGTCGCCGAGCCGCTGCGTCTCCAGCGGCTGCCAGCCGCGCGAGGAGACCCGGGCCAGCTCCGCGTGGTCGGCGGCCGGGCCGCGCCGCCGCGGCGGGGTCTGCGGGACCACCTTGCCCGCGACCAGCGCCGACTCCTCGACCCGCACCCGTTCGCCCGACCTTCGTGTGACGATCAGCACACCGTCGTCCCAGGATGTGAGAACACCCACCGCGTCGGTGAACCTCGACCCCGCCGCGCCGCCCGGTACCGCCTGCCGGACCGACACCCGTTTGCCCACGTCAGCAGGGCCGATACGGACCTCCAGCCGTCCGCCGCCAAGGATTTCCACCGCGCTCCCCACCCCTCCTGTTCGTCTCGTGCCTGAGAACGGCGATACTAGGTGCGGGCATCGACGACGCCGCGCTCCCGCGCAGAGCAGCCCTACCGAGGAGGAACGACAGCGTGACCTACGTCATCGCGCAGCCTTGTGTCGACGTCAAGGACAAGGCGTGCATCGAGGAGTGCCCCGTCGACTGCATCTACGAGGGCTCCCGGTCTTTGTACATCCACCCCGACGAGTGCGTCGACTGCGGCGCCTGTGAGCCGGTCTGCCCGGTCGAGGCCATCTTCTACGAGGACGACACCCCCGAGGAGTGGAAGGACTACTACAAGGCCAACGTCGAGTTCTTCGACGACCTCGGCTCGCCCGGTGGCGCCTCCAAGCTCGGCCTCATCGAGCGCGACCACCCCTTCGTCGCCGCGCTGCCGCCGCAGAACGGCTGACCCGCGCCGCCCCCGGTCCCGTACGGCGTTCACCCGCCGTGCGGGACCGCGGTGTTTTCCGCGTGCACTCCGCCCCCCGGCATCAGAAAGTGAGCACCCCGTGAGCGCAGTCTCCGCGCGCCTCCCCGTCTTCCCCTGGGACAAGCTGGAGCCCTACAAGGCCGCGGCGAACGGCCACCCGGACGGCATCGTCGACCTCTCCGTCGGCACCCCCGTCGACCCGGTGCCCGCCGTCGTGCAGAAGGCGCTGGTCGACGCCGCGGACTCGCCCGGCTACCCGACCGTCTGGGGCACGGTCGAGCTGCGCGACGCGATCACCGGCTGGGCGGGCCGCCGGCTCGGCGCACGGGGCGTCGACCACCGCAACGTGCTCCCGATCGTCGGCTCCAAGGAGCTCGTCGCCTGGCTGCCGACCCAACTCGGCCTCGGCGCGGGCGACCAGGTCGCCTTCCCCGCCCTCGCCTACCCCACCTACGAGGTCGGCGCGCGCCTCGCCGGCGCGGAGCCGGTCACCTACGCCGACGACCCGTCGGCCGAGCTCGACCCGGCGCGGGTCAAGCTGCTGTGGCTCAACTCGCCGTCGAACCCCACCGGCCGGGTGCTGCCGGCGGAGGCGCTCGCCCGGATCGTCGCCTGGGCCCGCGAGCACGGCGTCCTCGTCGCCTCCGACGAGTGCTACCTGGAGCTGGGCTGGGAGGCCGACCCCGTCTCCGTTCTGCACCCGGACGTCTGCGGCGGCTCCTTCGAGGGCCTGATCGCCGTCCACTCGCTCTCCAAGCGGTCCAACTTCGCCGGGTACCGGCTCGCGTTCCTGCTCGGCGACGCGGACGTGCTGCGCGACCTGCTCCAGATCCGCAAGCACGGCGGGATGATGACCGCCGCCCCCGTCCAGGCCGCGGCCGCCGCCGCGCTGGACGACGACGCGCACGTCGCCGAGCAGCGCGAGCGGTACGCCGCCCGCCGCGAACTCCTTCGCGAGGCGCTGCTCGCGCACGGCTTCACCATCGAGCACTCCGAGGCCAGCCTCTACCTCTGGGCGAGCCGCGGCGAGGACTGCTGGGAGACCGTCGCGCACCTCGCCGAGCTGGGCATCCTCGTCGCCCCCGGCGACTTCTACGGCGAGGCCGGCGCGCGCCACGTGCGGGTCGCCCTCACGGCCTCCGACGAACGGGTCGCGGCGGCCGTCGAGCGGCTCGCCAAGGCCTGACGGCACGCGCGAAGGGGCCCGGGAAGCACGGTGCGCTTCCCGGGCCCC
>NZ_JBHWZH010000179.1:0-10280 GCF_042728285.1 Streptomyces sp. NPDC060194
CGGGTGGAGTGTTCCACCCGGCCCTCCCGCGTCGCGCTCAGAGGTTCAGCCCCCGAGCGCGGCGATCTGCTTCCGCAGGGGCGCGAACCCGCCCCGCGGACGCCGCAGGTTGCGGGCGCGGACCAGCGCCGGCCAGAAGTCGGCCCCGAGGAGCGCCTCGGGCTTCACGGCGTGCTTGCGCACGAGGACCTCGTCGGGGACGGTCTGCGGGTCGGGGGTGACGTACTCCTTGATGATGTCGTCGTACGCGTCCTTGAGGACGGTGTTCTCCGGGTCCGCGCCGAACACGACGGCCACTCCCGTCGGGGCGGTGTCGATCTCGACGACCGTCAGGTCGGGGCGGTACTTCCGCAGGACGGTCACCACCTTGTAGACGTCGCCCGTCCAGTACTTGGTGTGCCGGTCGCGGGCCGCCTCGTCGACGTCACGCGGCAGCATGTCGTCGAGCACGATCACGCTGGACCAGTGCGAGTGGCGCTCCACGTTCATGAAGTCGCGCAGCGCGTACTCGAAGAGGTGCATGCCGTCGATGAACGAGAGCTCCAGGGTCGGGTCGCCGCCGAGCACCCCCAGGGGGTCCCGGCGGGCGAGCGCCCGGAAGGGGTTGCGGCCCCGGCGCAGGTGCAGCAGCGGGTCCTTGCGGGCGAAGAAGTCGTCGCTCGTCGCCTTGACCAGGTGGACGTCGCAGCTGATCGACGTCACGACCTTGAATGCCGGGTCGATCGCGACGGACGGGACCCGGGACAGTGCCAGACTGCGACCGTCGTTGACGCCGATCTCGAGGTAGTTGCGCGGCCGGTAGACGCGGTGCAGTCCACTGAGCAGGTCATGACGGTTCACGAGAGGCGCCTTCCGACGGTTTCCGACGTTCGCGATCCCCGGTGAAGTTACTCATTCGAACGGCCGGTTGCGAGCTTTCGAGGAAATTCACCGCCGGCCGGCAGGCTGCATCCACTCGCCGACGGTCGACACCCCCGGTGCGAGATCGAGGTCCTCGACTTCGATCGTCAGAGGCGGTTCCGGGCCGCACGCGACGGCGACGGGCACACAGGACAGCAGGGGTGCAACCAGGCTTCTCCTCATGGGCGTTGGTCGTCCCAGGGCCCCGTCGGGTTGCGTCAGCGGCTGGGGCCGAAGGAGTCGGTGCCGCTCGTGATGCCCGGGGGCAGGCCGAGGTCGGAGGGGCGGATCGTCAGGGTGGGGGTGGCGCCGCCCGCGCCGGGGAGGATCTGGACCTCGTTCGCCTTTCGGGGGGTCGCCGCGATGTCGGCCGCTCCGTCGCCGTCGAGGTCGCGGAGCAGTGCGTCGTCGTGGTCCGGGAGGTGTCGGGCGCCGGTGAGGGTCAGGCCCTTCCGGCCCCCGCGCAGCAGCATGAGCGAGCCCAGCTCGCCCGCCGGCGAGTCGGTGGCGAGGCTGACCAGCACGTCCGCGTACCCGTCGCCGTCGGCGTCGCCCACGGACGGCACGCCACCGAAAGAGCAGTAGGAGAACGGGCCGGTCACCGGGAGCCCGGGCGTGGTCTCGGCGATGCGCTGAGGCAGCCGCTTCGCGCTCTGGCCCGCCGGACCGCCGTAGGAGACCAGTGTCCGGCCGCCGCCCTCGGGCGGGACGGGCTCACCGCGCGACTCACAGGGGTGCCCGGCGACGACGTCGGCGAAGCCGTCCTTGTCCACGTCGCCCGTGTGGATGGTGGAGCCGTAGAGGTCCCCCTTCCTGTCGTCCTTCAGGCGCACCGGCTTGGCGAACCCGCCCTTCGCGGTTCCGGGGTACAGCAGGGTGGCGCGGGCTATGGGGACCTCGTCGGCGTAGACGTGGGTCCAGGTGACGAGGAGGTCGTCCCGGCCGTCACCGGTGACGTCTCCCGCGGTGGTGGGCCTCGCCGCGAAGAAGACGGAGTCCGCGGGGGTCAGGTCGAGCAGGACCGACCGGCTCGGCTTGCCCGCGCGGTTGAACGGCCCCAACCGCAGGCGCGCCTGGTTCGCCTCCGACGTGGCGGTGACGATGTCGGTGTCGCCGTCGCCGTCGAAGTCGCCCACCACCGGCCTGGCCCCCGTGAGCCGGGCCGCACCGCGGAAGTCCTTGACCCCGTAGTACCTGTTCGCCCCCGCGAGCTTCTTCGCGCCGCCCCACACGACGAAGACGGACACCTGGCCGCCCTGGGTGATCAGGTCGGCGTACCCGTCCTGGTCCAGATCGGCGGACTCGACGTCGGAGCCGAATCCGCCGTACGCGACCCCCTTGCCGTGACCGAGCCGGTCCTGGACGACGACCTGCGTGCGTTTCACGTCGGGCAGTCCCGCGGTGCCGGGTACGACGGCCGCGTATCCGGCGGCGTACCTGCCGTTGACGGTCGCCCGGCCGTCGGTGAGGACGAGGTCGCCGTAGCCGTCGCCGTTGAAGTCGTACGGGTCGGCGGTTGCCGGATCGGGGGCGCCCGTGGCCGCCCCCGATCCGCCGACGGCGAGGGCGAGGGCCAGCAGAGGCACAACTAAGTTCTTTCTCATGCCAGTTGGACCCACGACCCCGCCGGAGGGTTGCCCACGGGATTCGTCACCGACTGAGTCCGAAGCCCGTACCGTCGCCGGCGATCCCCGGGGGGAGGATAAGGTCGTCCGACCTCAGGGGGCGGGCGCCGCCGGCCGGGTCGAGCTTCCCCCGCCCGCCCCGCAGCACACGGGCCTCACCCGCTTCCACGTCGGCGACCAAGTTCACTTCCGGGCCGGAGGTGACGAGGTCCGCGCGGCCGTTCCCGTCGAAGTCGCCCACGACCGGGGCGGACCCGCTCAGGCGTGCCGCGCCGGAGAACTGCTCGGCACCGCCCCAGACGACGAAGACGGTCGTGAACCCCGCGGGCGTGACGAGGTCGGCGTACCCGTCCGCGTCCAGGTCCGCCGACTCCGTGATGCCGCCGAAGGCCCCGCCCTGGCCCGCCTTGCCCAGACCGAGCGAGTTCTGGGTGACCACCCGCGCTCCCGCGACGTCCGGCCCGTCCTCGGAGCCGGGTAGGACCGCCGCGTACCCGGCCGCGGACCTGCCGTCGACGGTCGCCTTCGTGTCGGTGAGGACGAGGTCGCCGAAGCCGTCCCCGTCGAAGTCGTACGGCGCCACCGTGCGCGACGACGACCTGTCGGGGACCGGCGGATCCTGACGGCCCCCCGGCCCGCAGGCGGCTGCCGCGACGATCCCACAGAACAGCAGAGGGACAACAACGTTTCTACGCACACCTGTTGGATGCGCGGACACGCTCCCGGGTTGCACACGCGGCGGCTCCACGCGTTCGCGGTCGATCCGCATCAGCGGTCACGTAGGTTGAGCTGCACCCGCCCGCACCCATGACGTCAACTCTCGCGTTTTTCACTTCACTTGAAGGACCACTCATGCGCAGACCGACGCGTGCCCGCATACTCGGCGCCCAGTGCGCCGTCACCTGGGCAGCCTGCCTCGCCCTGTTCGCGACCGCTCTGACGGACACCGCCGCGGCCGCCCCGCTCGACAACCCCGGAGCCCTCACCCGGATCACGGCGGCGGCGGACCTCGCCAAGTTCCAGCTCAAGGAGAACCGCGTCCCCGAGTCGTCCCTGAACAACCTGGCCGCGGAGATGGGGACCGCCGTCGGAGTGGACACGGTCCTCAAGAGCGCCAATCACACGATGCGCAACCGGTCGGGCTGCGTCCCGGACGAGCGCATGGCACTGCCTCTGGATCCGGCCGCGACCGACGCGTACTGCTGGGACACCGGCGACGCCACTACGCAGAGCTGGCTCCCCCAGTCGGTCACGACCTCCGGGGACGCCGACGACGACGGCTCGTGGGGAGCCAACAAGGTCATCCTCTCGGGCTGGACGCACAACGACTCCAAGGCGGGGGATCCCGAAGCCGACAAGCATCTGGCGCGGGTCGCCTTCATCGACGCCAACAACCCCGCCCAGTTCAAGTACCGCTGGGTGCTCCTGGTCATCCCGATCAACGGCGGAACGAACTACAAGAAGCTCGAGTCCCACCTCGGCGGGATGGTCTGGTACCAGGACAAGCTCATCGTCACGGCCCGCAACGGCGCCGCCGACAACAACGCCATGTACATCTTCGACATGAGCCGCATCCTCCAGGCCAACGTCAACAGCACGGCCATAGGCAAGGTCTCCGGCGGCTGGTCGGCCCGGGGGTACCAGTACGTCATGCCCGCGATCGGCTCCTACAGCCTCACGGCCGGCGCGTGCAACTCCTCGGTGGGCACGTCCGTCCCGTGCTTCGGTTCCGTCTCCCTCGACCGCACCTCGACCCCCGACAGCCTCGTCGCCACGGAGTTCCACTCCTCCGGGGGCACCGAAGCCGGCCGCGTGTGGCGGTACTACTTCAGCACCGCGGCGGACCGCCCGGGCCTCATCGGCATCAACGGCAGTGGCGTCGCCAACGTCGACGAGGTGTACCGGACGAAGGTGGTGGGCATGCAGGGCGTCCTGTCCCACAAGCCCGGCGGAGCGAGCACGGCGAACTGGTACGTGCCGGAGTCGACCTGGGGTCCGAAGGTGCACGGGGCGCTGTGGCGGCAGAACCTCCAGGGCGCGATGGCCGCGGCGAACTGCGGGCAGCCGAAGAAGTACTCGTGCTGGGGCCAGCACACCCAGGCGCTCTCCTACTGGCAGAGCACCGGCAAGGTGTGGTCGCTCACGGAATGGGCCGCCAACCCCGACGCGAAGTGGGAGGACCCGGTCGTCCCGGAGCGCGTCCTCTTCGCCACCCCCCTGTCCTCGATCGACGCCGCTCTCGACAACTGAGGGCACCGGTCCGGCGGTCGGCCACCCGCCGGACCGGGATCCGGCGGGTCAGCCGCGTTCCGCCGCGAGGAGGCCGGGGAACGCCTGCGTCAGGGCCGCGCGCCAGTCCTGGATCGGCGCGATGCCCGCGGCGGCCCAGCGGTCGTGGGCCAGGACGCTGTAGGCGGGGCGGGGCGCCGGCCGGACGAAGGCGGCGCTGGTCGTGGGGCGGACGCGCTCGGGGTCCTCGCCCAGCTCCTCGAAGATGGCGCGGGTGAACCCGCACCAGGTCACCGCGCCCCCGCTGGTGCCGTGGTAGACCCCCGCCGGCGCGGTGCCCGCCAGCGCGCCCCGCCCCAGCCGCACCAGCCGGTCGGCGAGGTCGACGGTCCAGGTGGGCTGTCCGCGCTGGTCGTCGACGACGTCGAGGGTGTCCTTGACGCCCTCCAGCCTGATCATCGTGCGGACGAAGTTGCCGCCGCCCGCCCCGTACAGCCAGGCCGTGCGCACCACGTACCCGGTCTCCGGCAGCGCGTCGAGGACCGCCCGCTCCCCCGCCAGCTTGGTCCGCCCGTACGCGCTGCGCGGCCCGGTGGGCGCGTCCTCGGCGTACGGGGTGTCCGCGTCGCCGGGGAAGACGTAGTCGGTGGAGACCTGCAGGAGGACGGCGCCGGTCTCCGCGCACGCCGCGGCGAGGTTCCGCGGCCCCTCGCCGTTGATCGCCGCCGCCTCGTCCTCCCGGGACTCCGCGTCGTCGACCGCCGTCCACGCCGCGCAGTTGACGACCACGGCCGGCCGGTGCTCGGCGAACGCTGCCGCGACGGCGGCCGGATCGGTGACGTCCAGCGCCTTCCGCTCCAGCGCGACGAACGGGACGCCGTCCCGCTCCAACCGCGCCAGCACATCCCGCCCGAGCATGCCGCCCGCTCCGGTCACGAGCCACATGCTCACAGCCCCGCCCTCTCCTTCAGCGGTTCCCACCACGAGCGGTTGTCGCGGTACCACTGGACCGTGTCCGCGAGGCCCTTGTCGAAGGGGACGCGGGGGGTGTAGCCGAGCTCGTCGCGGATCTTGGTGCAGTCGACGGAGTAGCGGCGGTCGTGGCCCTTGCGGTCGGTGACGTACTCGACGGCGGTGTCCCAGTCGGCGCCGCAAGCCGCCAGGAGGAGGCCGGTGAGCTCCTTGTTGGAGAGCTCGGTGCCGCCGCCGATGTTGTAGACCTCGCCGGCCCGGCCGCGGGTGCGCACCAGCTCGATGCCCTGGACGTGGTCGTCGATGTGCAGCCAGTCGCGGACGTTGCCGCCGTCGCCGTAGAGCGGGACGGTCTTCCCGTCGAGGAGGTTGGTGACGAAGAGCGGGATGACCTTCTCGGGGAAGTGGTGGTGGCCGTAGTTGTTGGAGCAGCGGGTCACCCGCACGTCCAGGCCGTGGGTGCGGTGGTAGGACAGCGCGATGAGGTCGCTGGACGCCTTCGCCGACGAGTAGGGCGAGTTGGGCTGCAGCGGGTGGGTCTCGGGCCACGAGCCCTCGTCGATCGAGCCGTAGACCTCGTCGGTGGAGATGTGCACGAAGGTCCCGACGCCCGCCCGGTGCGCCGCGTCGATGAGCGTGTGGGTGCCGACGACGTTGGTGCGGACGAACTCCGCGCCGCCGTCGATGGACCGGTCGACGTGGGACTCCGCGGCGAAGTGCACCACCTGGTCGTGCTCGACCATCAGCCGGCCCACCAGCTCCGGGTCGCAGATGTCGCCCTGGACGAACCGGAAGCCGGGGTGCCCGCGCACCTCGTCGAGGTTCGCGGGGTTGCCCGCGTAGGTGAGCTTGTCGAGCACGGTGACGGCGACGTCCCCGGGCCCCTCGGGACCGAGCACGGTTCTGACGTAGTGCGAGCCGATGAAGCCCGCACCTCCGGTGACCAGTATCTTCGTGGGTTTTCGAGTGGCCATCTGGTATCTCCTTGGCGAAAGCCCCCGCTTTCCAGCAGGGGAATACGAAACTCCTGCGAAGCAGGGCAGCCGATGCCGATTCACTGTCCGCCGGACCGGCATTCATCCGATCGAGCGATGTCAATCACAAATTGCAGGGTTATTGTGTAACGGGCGAAGACCACCCACGTGAAGCGGGCTTTCAAGTACCGCTTGCGCCCGACAGACGCCCAGGCAGCGGAGCTGTCGCGTACGTTCGGGTGCGTGCGGAAGGTCTACAACCTGGCCCTCGCGGCACGCACGGAAGCGTGGACGCGGCAGGAGCGGGTGAACTACAACGCCACGTCGGCGATGCTGACGGCCTGGAAGAGGACCGAGGAACTCGCCTACCTGAACGAGGTGTCCTCCGTCCCCCTCCAGCAGGCGCTGCGGCACCTCCAGACGGCGTTCGCGAACTTCTTCGGCAAGCGCGCGAGGTACCCGCGTTTCAAGAGCAGGAAGACGTCCCGGAAATCGGCGGAGTACACCACCAGCGCGTTCCGGTTCCGAGGCGGCGACCTGACCCTGGCGAAGATGGCGGAGCCGTTGGACATCGTCTGGTCCCGCCCCCTCCCCGAGGGAGTGACGCCGTCGACGGTGACCGTGTCCCAGGACGCCGCGGGGCGCTGGTCCGTGTCCCTGCTCGTCGAGGACCCGACCGTGGAACCGCTTCCCGCGACCGGTGCGACGGTCGGTGTCGACGTCGGGCTGGACCACCTGCTGACCCTCTCCACCGGCGAGAAGGTCGCCAACCCGAGGCACGAGCGGCGCGACCGCGCCCGCCTCGCGAAGGCCCAGCGGCAGCTGTCGCGCAAGGAGAAGGGGTCCGCGAACCGGGACAAGGCCCGCCGCGAGGTCGCCCGCGTGCACGCCCGGATCGCCGACCGGCGCCGTGACCACCTGCACCAGCTCACCACTCGGCTCGTTCGTGAGAACCAAACGATCGTGATCGAGGACCTCACCGTGCGGAACATGGTGAAGAACCGCCGACTGGCGCGGGCCATCAGTGACGCGGCCTGGTCCCAGTTCCGGAGCATGCTGGAGTACAAGGCCCGGTGGTACGGCCGCGAAGTCATCGCGGTCGACCGTTGGTTCCCCTCCTCCGGACTGTGCTCGACCTGCGGCGCCCTGCAGGCGAGGATGCCGCTGAACGTCCGCACCTGGACGTGCGCCTGCGGGGCGACCCACGACCGGGACGTCAACGCGGCGAGGAACCTTCTGGCCGTCGGGCTGACGGCATCGGTCTGTGGAGCTGGTGTGAGACCTCAACGGAGAACTCCGGGCGGGCGGTCGGCGACGAAGCAGAAAACCCCACGGCGCGAGCCGTAGGGAATCGCCCTCCTTCAGGAGGGGGAGGAAGTCAAGACGAGATCTGCACCTTGCTGTGGTCGCCGAGGACGAGGCGGTGGGCGGACGGGTTGCGGGGGGCCGGGGTGACCTCGACGTCGCGGCCGATCAGCGAGGCCTCGACGCGGCGGACGCCGATGACGGACGAGCCGCGCAGCACGATGGAGTACTCGATCTCGCTGTCCTCGATCCGGCAGTCCTCGGACACCGAGGTGAAGGGACCGACGTACGCGTCGGACACGACGGTGCCCGCGCCGATGATCGCCGGGCCGACGATCCGGCTGTTGGTGACGTGCGCGCCCGGCTCTATCCGCACCCGGCCGATGATCTCGCTGGCGTCGTCGACCGTGCCCCGGTCGAGCGGCTCGACGGTCTCCAGGACCGACCGGTTGACCTCCAGCATGTCGGTGACGTTGCCGGTGTCCTTCCAGTAGCCGGAGATGACGGTGGAGCGGACGTCCCGGTCGGCGTCGATCAGCCACTGCATGGCGTGGGTGATCTCCAGCTCGCCGCGGGCGGACGGCTCGATCGCGCGGACCGCCTCGTGCACGGCGGGCGTGAACAGGTAGACGCCGACGAGCGCGAGGTCGCTCTTCGGCTTCGCGGGCTTCTCCTCCAGGCCGACCACCGCGCCGGCCGCGTCGAGTTCGGCGACGCCGAAGGAGGTCGGGTTCGGCACCCGGGTGAGCAGGATCTGCGCCTCGGGCCGCTCGGCCCGGAACGCGTCGACCAGCGGCGTGATGCCGCCGACGATGAAGTTGTCGCCCAGGTACATCACGAAGTCGTCGTCGCCGAGGAAGTCCCGGGAGATGAGCACGGCGTGGGCGAGGCCGAGCGGGGCCTCCTGCGGCAGGTAGGTGACCCGGATGCCGAGCGCGGAGCCGTCCCCCACGGCCTCGCGGATCTCCTCGGCCGTGTCGCCGACGACGATGCCGACCTCGGTGATCCCCGCGTCGGCGATGGCCTCCAGGCCGTAGAACAGCACCGGCTTGTTCGCCACCGGCACGAGCTGCTTCGCGGAGGTGTGGGTGATGGGACGCAGCCGTGTACCGGCCCCCCCGGACAGGACTAGAGCTTTCACAGATGGCCCCCAGTACGGCACTTCGCGGTCATGAAGCGGCTGTGGTCACAGGATTCTCCCCGCCATTATCTCCTCCCGGCCCCGCGACCGGGCCGCGGGGCACCGGAGCCGCCCGCGACGACAGAACGGCCCGCCCCGGAAGTCCGGGGCGGGCCGCAGGAGTTGACGGTCGGTCAGGAGGCGTCGGTGGACGAGCCTTCCTGTTCGGCCGAGGCCGTCTTCTTCGTGGTGCGCTTGGCCGTCGTCTTCTTGGCCGTGGTGGCCTTCTTGGCGGCGGTCTTCTTGGCGGTCGCCGTCTTGGCCGGAGCCTTCTTGGCGGTGGCCGTCTTCTTGGCGGCCGTGGTCGCCTTCTTGGCCGGGGCCTTCTTGGCGGCCGTCTTGCGCGCCGCGGTCTTCTTGACCGGGGCGGGCTCGTCGGCCTCCGGGGCGTCGACCTCGGGGGCGTCGGCCGGGGCGGGCTCCTCCGCGACCGGCGCGGACGACTCGACCGGCGCGGACGACTCCGCCGTCCCGAGCGGTGCCTGCGTCGACGGGACGACCAGGACGGCCGCCTCCGAGGACTCCGGCGAGCCCGCCGGGGCGGTCGCCTTGCGGACGGCGCGACGGCGGGTCCGCGGCGGGGTGACCGGCGCGGTCGGCTCGGCCGCGATCGGGTCTTCGGCCGCGACGGGCTCCACCGGGGCCTGCGCCTCGGCGGCGAGCGCCTCGACGTCGGCGACCTCGGCGGCCGGGGTCGCGGTGACCACCTCGTCCGGGACCGGCTCCGCCGCCTTCGGCGAACCGGCCGGGGCCGTCGCCTTCCGGGTGGCCCGGCGGCGGGTACGGCCCGCGGGGGCCGCCTCGTCGGCGGGAGCGGCCGGCGCCTCAGCGGCCGGTGCTTCGGCGGCCGACGCTTCAGCGGCCGGCACCTCGGCGACCGGCGCAGGCTCCGCGGCGACCGGCGCGGCCTCCACGGGAGTCCCGACGGCAGCCTCGGCCGCAGCCGGCGAACCGGCCGGAGCCGACGCCTTCCGCGACGCCCGGCGGCGGGTGCGGCCCGTCGGAGCCGCCTCCTCGACCGGAGCCGCGGGCTCGGCGGGCGCCGAGACCGTCTCCACGGCCTCCCGCGCCTCGGCCGGCGCGGGCGTGCCCGCC
>NZ_JBHWZH010000180.1:0-10211 GCF_042728285.1 Streptomyces sp. NPDC060194
GCCCTCCGCCGAGGAGTTCGGCGGAGGGCCCCGTCGTCGTCGCGGGTCAGCGGTCAGCGTGCGACCAGCCGCCGCAACTGCCGCACCCGCCGCGCCACCCGCCGGGCCGTGCGGTTGCGCGGCACGAACGCAAGCCGCTGCGGGACGCCGCCCGGCAGCCCCAGCGAGGTCAGCCGGGCCCGCTTGAAGTACCGCAGGGCGGTCGGGTGCGCGGCCAGGAAGGCCTCCGCCTCGGGGCGCAGTCCGGGGTGGATCTGCGGCTGCATGACGAACCCGACCGTGCGGACCAGCTCCTGGACGCCGTAGCCGGTCTCGGCGGCGGCCGTCGGGGCGTCCAGCGCCGGCAGCAGCGCGTCCGTGAGCGTCAGCGGGATCCGGTTGCTGTTCTGGAACGGGGCGAGCCGCTCCAGCAGCGTCTCCGTGCCGACCCGCGCCACGGGCAGCCCGTACAGGGCGGACGCCGTGAACAGGCCCGTGGAGAAGCAGCCGACCACGAGAGCCGGCCGCGACCGCTGGTAGAGCACCTCGGCGAGCACCGGCGCTTCCACGACGGTCAGTTCGACGCCGACGCGCGCCGCCTCGTCCTCCAGGGCGCGGCTGTACCGGGCCGGCGCCGTGGGGTGCGGCTTGAAGACGATCTCGCGGTGGCCGCGCTCGACCGCGCCGCGCACCATCGACACGTGGAGCTCCTCCTCCTCGTCGGCGGTCAGCAGGTTCAGCGCCGACAGGTACTGCCCGAGCAGCAGGGCGGGCCCCGGCCCCGCGGCCTGCGGCGCCGGCGTCTCGTCGGCCAGCTCCCCGAGCACCTTCAGGAACGCCTCCGTCGGCACCGCCTCCGGCCGCACCCCGAACTCGGTCAGCAGCAGCGGCCGCAGCCCCGGCACCAGGTCCAGGTGGAGCAACCGCACCACCCGGGTGCCCACCAGCGGATCGATCTTGTTCCGGGTGGGGCCGTAGCTCATCAGGCCGTCGGCGTAGACGTGCACGGGCGCGCCGGCGAACATCTGCGCCAGCGACAGTGCCGGGTTGACCTGCACGGACTCCACGGCCAGTTCCACCGCGTCGTCCCCGATGCCCCACAGGAGCCGCAGGTAGCGTTCCCACAGCAGCACGTCGTCCGGGCGCGGCTCCCAGGCGCCGGGGTGGTACGGGGCGATCGCCGCGTTCCACGACACGACGTCGTCGAAACGGTGGCGCAGCCGCGCGAAGCCCTCCATCTCGTCCACGGACGGGGTGGTCTCGGGGGTGAGGGCGTTGTTGGCGATCACCAGGAGCCGGCGGTCGGCGGGGGCGAAGCAGCCGGCGTCGAGCGCGGCCGCCAGGGTCGCGGTGCCGTAGAGGGTCGACACGTAGAAGATCTGGGTGCTCATGCGGCGGCACCCCCGCGGACGGCGGCGGCCGGGGACCGGCGGCGGATCCCGCGCAGCACGGACGACCGCCGCAGGTCCATGGAGTCCAGGACGTCGTCGAGGACGTCCTGCGGCATACGCCGTATCGCCGCATGGCACATCGCGCGCAGTTTCTTCGCCAGCGCCGGCTCGTAGGCGCCGAGGGACTCCAGGTGGTGCGCGATCATCGCGCAGTACGTCCGGACGGCTTTCGGCAGGAGTGCCGCGGACTCCGCGTCCCGCGCGGTCTCCTCCAGGACCTGGTCGAACGCGCGGATGAAATCGAGCTGGCGGACGTCGCGGATCTGCGTCAGGGAGGAGGCGACGCCCCGCCGGTAGAAGACGCCCAGCATTCCCACCGCGGCGAAGGATTCCGCCTCCCGGTGCAGCCGCCAGATCCACGGGCGGTCCTCCGCGGTCCGCAGGCCGTCGGTGAAGTGCAGCAGGCCGCGGTCCAGGAGCCGGCGGTGGTACATGCCGGCCCAGGCGTACGGGTAGTCCACGGACGTCGTCCGGTCGGCGGGGAGGATCACCGCCCGGGGGTCTATCGGCACTCCGCGCAGGCCGTGGGGCAACCGGTGCACCGTGCGCTTCCTCCCCGTGCACTGCACGTGGTCGGTGCGCACGAAGTCGCAGTCCAGGGCCTCGGTGGCGGCCACCAGGTCGGCGAAGTAGCCCGGTGCGACCCAGTCGTCGCCGTCCAGGAAGGTCAGGTACTCGCCGCGCGCCGCGTCGAGACCGGTGTTGCGGGCGGTCGCCAGACCGCCGTTCTCCGCGTGCCGCAGGACGCGGGCGTCGCCGGGGAAGTCCTGGACCGCGCGGTCGAGGATGTCGGGCGTCGCGTCGGTCGAGCAGTCGTCGACCAGCAGGAATTCGAAGTCGTCCCGCGCGTTCGCGCGGAGACTTCTCAGGGTGTCCGGTGCGAATTGGCACACGTTGTAGAACGGGACGATGACGGAGAGTTTGACGTGCTTGACCACCCGGCCAACGGTATGAGCCGTTCCGGCATTCCCTTCGACGCGAAGGGAAATCGCGGATGAACGAAGGGCGGCGTGCGTGTGAACCCGCCCGTCCGGGGAATTCCCGGAAAGCCGGGAAACCGATTGGCGAACTTCTGTTAACCCGCTGTTGAACCGTCGTTGGGCCGCGGCTCCGTATTCGTTCCTAGCGTCGGGGACGTGCAAGAAACCGACCGAACGCCCCGCCGCCCGCAGCGGGTCGCCGTCCTCGCGGACTCGGACACCCGCTGGAAGTGGGGGGTCCTGACGGCCCGCCGGCTCGTGGAGCCCGCTGCCCGCGTCGACGGCTACCTGCTGCGCGGCCGCGCCACCCCGACGCCCCGTCAGCTCGACGAGGCCGGGGTGCGCGCGGACAGCCTGCGCGAGGTGTCGGCGGTGGAGTTCCTGCACACGGTCGGCACCTCCGCGCGGGACGGCGACCGCTACGACGTGGTCGTCCTCGCGCTCGTCGGCGGCGGCGTCCAGGCGCTGCTGCACGGCCTCGGGCACGCCTTCGGGGCCGGCGGCCCCGCCGCCCGCCGCCCCGCCGTCGTCACCGGGTACGTCGGCGTCGTCTACGAGAAGCTCGCCGACGGCCTGCTCCTGCGGCACGGCGCGGACCTCGTCGTCGCCAACTCCCGTTACGACGCCCGCCGGTTCCGCGCGGTCTACGAGGGGGTCGGCGCGGACGCGTCCGCCGTCGTCGAGGCGGCGCTGCCGTTCCTGGCCGGCGACGCGTACGACCCCGCGGCCCGCGCGGGCCGCGGCCCGTACACCGTCACCTTCGCCGTCCAGCCGTCCGTGCCGGAGAGCCGCCGCGACCGCGCCTACCTGCTGCGGCGCGCCGTCGGGCACGCCCGGCTGCACCCGGAGCGCGAGGTGCTCGTCAAGCTCCGCTCGCGGCCCGGCGAGCACACCACGCACATCGAAGAGGCCCCCTACCAGAAGCTCGTCGGCACTCTCGGCCCGCTGCCCGCCAACTGCCGCCTGGTGTACGGGCACATGGGCGAGGTCCTGGACCGCACGGACCTGCTCGTGACCGTCAGCTCGACGGCCGCGCTGGAGTCCCTGCACCGGGGCGTCCCCACGGCCGTCCTCACCGACCTCGGCGTCCGCGAGGCGCTCGGCAACCACCACTTCCTCGGCTCCGGCTGCCTCACCTCATGGGACCGCCTCGACGCCGGCGAGGTGCCGGAACCCGACCCGGACTGGGTGGCCGAGCAGGGCGTGAGGACGGCGGGCGCGTACGACGCGGCCCGCAAGCGCCTGACCGAACTGACCGATCCGGCAACGGAGTTGCCGCCCCTCGACCCGTACTACACCGCCACCACGGCCCCCGGCTACCTGCCCGGGGTGCTCGCCCGCCACCACCTCGGCCGCGACGGCGCGCCGCTGCCCGGCGCCCCCGCCGCCACCGCCGAACCCGGCCGGCTGCGCCGCGCCCTGCGGCACACCGCCCGCGGCGCGTACCGGCACGGCGTGCAGCGCGTGGCCCCCGTCATCCGCCGTATCGGAGAACTCTGATGAGCACCACAGGACCGGCCCCCACAGGACCGGCCGCCCCCGGCGACACCACCGCACCACCGGCCCCCGCGGCCCGCGTCCTCGCCGTCATCCCCGCCCGCGGCGGCTCCAAGGGCGTCCCCGGCAAGAACCTCGCCCCCGTCGGCGGCGTCCCGCTCGTCGCCCGCGCGGTCCGCGCCTGCCGCGGGGCCCGCCTGGTCAGCGACGTCGTCGTCTCCACCGACGACCCCGAGATCGCCGCCACCGCGGAGGCCGCCGGGGCGCGGACCGTCCTGCGCCCCGCCGCGATCGCCGGCGACGCCGCGACCAGCGAGGCGGCCGTCCTGCACGCGCTCGACGCCGACGCCGAGCGGCACGGGAGCGACGCGGACGTCGTCCTGCTCGTGCAGTGCACCAGCCCGTTCCTGACCGCGGAGGACGTCGACGGCGTCACGGCGGCGGTCACCGCGGACGGCGCGGACTCGGCGCTGACGGTGGCGGGCTTCCACGGGTTCGTGTGGGCGGACGACGAGACCGCGGCCGCGGGGTCCACAGGCGTCAACCACGACCCCGCGCACCGTCCACGCCGCCAGGACCGCCGCCCCGAGTGGCTGGAGACCGGCGCCGCGTACGCCATGCGCACCGCGGGCTTCCGCGCGGCAGGCCACCGCTTCTTCGGCCGCACCGCCCTCGTCGGCACCGACCCCGCGCGGGTCCTGGAGATCGACGACCCGCACGACCTGGCCAGGGCCCGCGCGCTCGCACCGCTCCTGGACCTCCCCGACCTCCCCGTCCTCGCCGACGTGGACGCCGTCGTCCTCGACTTCGACGGCACCCAGACCGACGACCGCGTCCTGATCGCGGCCGACGGCACCGAGTACGTCTCCGTGCACCGCGGCGACGGCCTCGGCATCGCGGCCCTGCGCGACACCCCGGGCCTGGAGCTGCTGATCCTCTCCACCGAGCAGAACCCGGTCGTCCGGGCCCGCGCGCACAAGCTCCGCATCCCCGTCCTGCACGGCATCGACCGCAAGGACGAGGCGCTGGCCCGGTGGTGCGCGGAGCACGGCATCCGCCCCGAGCGGGTGCTCTACGTCGGCAACGACGTCAACGACCTGCCCTGCTTCGACCTCGTCGGCTGGCCGGTGGCCGTGGCCTCCGCCCACGACGCCGTCCGGGCCGCCGCCCGCGCGGTGACCACCACGCCCGGCGGCGCGGGGGCGATCCGCGAGATCGCCGGCTGGCTCCTCGGGCCGACCCTGGCCCGCGCGACCACCACGACCGCGGGCGCCACCGCCGACGCCCACCCGATCCCCACTCTCACTCCCGCCCGTTGAACACCCCCCGCTGTAAGGACACCACCATGAGCTCCATCTCCCGCCTGCGCACCTTCGGCACCCGCACCGCCGGCCCCGGCCGGCCCGTGTACGTCACCGGTGAGATCGGCATCAACCACAACGGCGACCTGGACAACGCCATCGCGCTCATCGACGCCGCCGCCGACGCCGGCTGCGACGCGGTGAAGTTCCAGAAGCGCACCCCCGAGATCTGCACCCCGCGCGACCAGTGGGACATCGAGCGCGACACCCCCTGGGGCCGGATGACGTACATCGACTACCGCCACCGCGTCGAGTTCGGCGAGGACGAGTACGCCGCCATCGACGCGCACTGCAAGGAGCGCGGCATCGACTGGTTCGCCTCCCCTTGGGACACCGAGGCCGTCGCCTTCCTGGAGAAGTTCGACGTCCCCGCCCACAAGGTCGCCTCCGCCTCGCTCACCGACGACGAGCTGCTGCGCGCCCTGCGCGCCACCGGCCGCACGGTCATCCTGTCCACCGGCATGTCGACGCCGAAGCAGATCCGGCACGCGGTCGAGGTCCTGGGCAGCGACAACATCCTGCTGTGCCACGCCACCTCCACCTACCCGGCCAAGGCCGAGGAGCTCAACCTGCGGGTGATCAACACCCTGCAGGCCGAGTACCCGAACGTGCCGATCGGCTACAGCGGCCACGAGACCGGCCTGCAGACGACGCTCGCCGCCGTCGCCCTCGGCGCGACCTTCGTCGAGCGGCACATCACCCTCGACCGCGCCATGTGGGGCTCCGACCAGGCCGCCTCCGTCGAGCCCGGCGGCCTCGCCCGGCTGGTCCGCGACATCCGCATCATCGAGGCGTCCCTCGGCGACGGCGTCAAGAAGGTGTACGAGTCCGAGCTCGGGCCGATGAAGAAGCTCCGCCGGGTGGCGGGCGTGGTCGCCGAGGCCGAGCAGGCCCCGGTCCGCGAGACCGTCGCGGTCTGACCGGGCACCGGGACCGGGAGCACGTCGTGGAGCCCGCAGGGGCCGCGGTCAGGACGCTGGCGTTCGTGGAGAGCCCCGTGCAGCTCCTGAACGTCCTGGAGTGGGACCACGCCCACCGGGCGGGGGCCGCGGGGGAGGGGCGCGCGGAGCGCCCGACCGTCGTGGTGCTCCCGCCGCTGGACCCCATGTCGCGCGGCCAGCTCCGCCGGATGGCCGAGCTTGCCCGCGACGAGGGGATGACCGTCCGCTGGCAGGAGGCGCGCGGCGGGGCGAACGCCCCGGTGCGCACCGTCCGCGAGCTGGCCCCGCTGATCCGGCGGGCCCGCCGGATCGTCATCGGCGACCCGTTCTCGCGCTACGTGCACCTGCTCGTCGGCCTCGGCCGGGCCCGGGACCTGGTGGTCGTGGACGACGGCACCGCCACCACCGAGTTCGTCACCCTGCTCGCCACCGGCCGGCCGCTGGTCCGCTGGCACCGGCGGGCCGGCCGGCGCGGCCCGCGCGAACTGCTGCTCGGGCCGGTCACGGCGGCCGCCCGCCGCCGGCTCACCCCCGACGCGCGGGGGCGGCGCACCGTCACCGTGTTCACCGCGATGCCGCTGCCCGACGGGGCCCCGCCCGGGGTGCGGGTCGCGGCCAACGACCTCGCCTGGACCCGGAGCCGCTTCGGCCCGCCCCGGCTCACCGGGGGCGCCGACCTGGTGGGCACCTCGCTGGTGGAGACCGGCGTCGTCGACCCGGAGCGCTACCTGGAGGCCGTCCGCGCGCTGGCCGCCGCCCACCACGTCACCCGCTACTTCGCGCACCGCCGCGAGAGCGCGGCCAAGCTGCGCCGGCTCTCCGAGGAGACGGGTCTGGAGATCGTCCGGCCGGACCTCCCGCTGGAGCTGATCGCCCGGCGCGGCCCCGTCGGCCGGACGATCCTCAGCTTCCCGTCAACCGTCGTCCACACGCTGCCCCTCGCGCTGGCGGACACCGGGAGCGAGGTGGCGATCTGTGACGTCGATCCCAGCTGGCTGACCCCGCACGCCTCCGCCCGCGCCGCGGGCTTCCTCTCCGGTGTCACCGGCACCGCCCGTGACGTGCACCGACTGCGCTCGGTGCGCGCGGCGTAAAAGAACGGTCCTACCCCTGTCGGATGATCCTCAAGCGCGAAACGTACAACCGTCCGGCGTCTGACGGGTTGAAGATTTGGTGATCGAGGGCCGGACGGGGTGGCTTTCGGCCTACCCTGGCAAGGGTGAACGATCTGATGTCACCGCACTCCGGCGCAGACGCGCCCGGAACCGCCGCCGCCGTCGCGCCCGGGGCACCCGCCGGGGCCGCGCCGTCCAAGGTCCTGCCCGGCACCATGCCGGGCACGCTGGGCGACGAGCTGCGGGCCGAGCTCATCGCCTTCCGGCGGGACCTGCACATGCACCCCGAGCTGGGCCACCAGGAGTTCCGCACCACCGCCGCGATCAAGGCCCGCCTGGAGGCGGCCGGCCTCGCCCCGCGCGTGCTGCGCTCCGGCACCGGACTGATCTGCGACATCGGCGCCGAGAACTGGGACGGCGTCCGCCCGATCCTCGCCCTGCGGGCGGACATCGACGGCCTGCCCATCCCCGACACCAAGCCGTTCACCTGCGCCTACCGCTCCACCGTCCCCGACCGCGCGCACGCCTGCGGCCACGACGTGCACACCACGACCGTGCTCGGCGCCGGCCTGGTCCTCAAGGAGCTGCACGACCGGGGCCGGCTGCCGTACCCGGTCCGGCTGCTCTTCCAGCCGGCCGAGGAGGTGCTGCCGGGCGGCGCCACCGACGCGATCGCCTCCGGCGCGCTCGACGGGGTCGGCCGGATCATCGCCGTGCACTGCGACCCCAAGGTCGACGCCGGGAGGATCGGCCTCAGGGTCGGCGCGATCACCTCCGCCTGCGACCGCCTGGAGGTGTCGCTGGACGGCCCCGGCGGCCACACCGCGCGCCCGCACCTGACCACCGACCTGGTCACCGCCGCCGCCAAGGTCGCCTCCGAGGTCCCCGTCCTCGCCGCCCGCCGGGTCGACGGCCGCTCCGCGCTGGCCGTCACCTGGGGCCGCATCGAGGCCGGCCACGCCTCCAACGTCATCCCGCAGCACGCCGAGCTGTCCGGCACGGTCCGCTGCCTCGACCTGGACGCCTGGCGCGCCGCGCCCGACGTGGTGCACGAGGCGATCGACGAGATCGCCGCGCTGTACCGCGCCAAGTCCGAGATCACCTACGTGCGCGGGGTGCCGCCGGTCGTCAACGACATGGACGTCACCGGGCTGCTGCGGGACGCGATGACCGTCCGGCTCGGTGCGGACGCCGTGGAGGACACCGAGCAGAGCCTGGGCGGCGAGGACTTCTCCTGGTACCTGGAGCAGGTCCCCGGCGCGATGGCCCGCCTCGGCGTGCGCACCCCCGGCGACCCGGTCCGCCGCGACCTGCACCGCGGCGACTTCGACGTCGACGAGCGGGCGATCACCGTCGGCGTCGAGCTCTTCACGGCGGCGGCGCTGCTCGACGCGGGCCGCTGAGGAGCGGCGCGGGAGCGTGCGCAGGGGCGCGCGGGGGGACGTGCGCGCCGGGCGCGGGGGCGTGCGGGCGCGGGCGCGGGGGGCCTGCGAAACGCCCCCCGGCGTCCCCTAAGTACCACTGGTTCACGGATGCGTAACCTCCCCCCGGCACGATCCGGTAACGCCCGTCCCGTCTCCGTTCCCCCACCGTTTCTACGCGCGTTACTGTGCCGCGAACCCAGCGCCGCCCACGGCGTCTTGGAATGAAGGGGTGGATTCCTTTGCGTCGTACGTCCCGTAGCTCCGGCATCACCAAAGCGGGGGTGGCCCTGGCGGCCCTCGCGCTCAGCGTGACCGCCTGTGGCAAGACCAGCACCGAGAAGGAGCCCGCGGACAAGGCGTCCACGAGCGCCTCCTCCGACAGCGGATACAAGGGCAAGGGCCTCGGCCTGGCCTACGACATCGGCGGCAAGGGCGACCAGTCCTTCAACGACGCCGCCTACAGCGGCCTGGAGAAGGTCAAGGCCGAGCTGAAGATCGGCGCCGAGGACGTCGAGCCCAACGACGGCGAGACCGACGCCGACAAGGAGCAGCGCCTCACCCAGCTGGCCCGCGAGGGCTACAACCCGGTCATCGGCGTCGGCTTCGTCTACGCCAACGCCATGAAGGCCGTCGCCCCGAAGTTCCCCGACACCACCTTCGGCATCATCGACGACGCGACCGTCGAGGGCCCGAACGTCGCCGCGCTGGTCTTCGCCGAGGAGCAGGGCTCCTACCTCGCGGGCGTCGCCGCCGCCAAGGCGTCGAAGTCCGGCGTCGTCGGCTTCGTCGGCGGTGTCGAGATCCCGCTGATCAAGAAGTTCGAGGCGGGCTTCAAGCAGGGCGTCACCGACACCGACCCGAAGGTCAAGGTCACCTCGCGCTACCTGACCCAGCCGCCGAACTTCGACGGCTTCTCCAAGCCGGACCTGGGCAAGGCCGCCGCCGAGGGCATGATCGACGCCAAGGCCGACGTGGTCTACCACGCGGCGGGCCTGGCCGGCCAGGGCGTGATCGAGGCGGCCGCCGCGAACAAGAAGTGGGCGATCGGCGTCGACTCCGACCAGTACAACCAGGCGGCGCTCGCCAAGTACAAGGACTACATCCTGACCTCGATGACCAAGGACGTCGGCGGGGCGGTCTTCAGCCTCACCAAGTCCGTCGTCGACGGCAAGCCGATCACCGGCGTCCAGCGCTTCGACCTGAAGTCCGGCGGCGTGGGCCTGGCCGACTCCAACCCGAAGTACAAGGAGCTGACCGAGGTCGTCGCCGAGGTCGAGAAGGCGTCGAACGCCGTCAAGGACGGCTCGATCACCGTCAAGGACAAGTAGGGGCAAACCCCTCTGACCTGCGGTGCGGGGCGCGACGGCGAAACGCCCCGGGCGCCCCCCGCCCGGTTGCCCCCACAACCGTGGGGACCGGGAAAAAAGAGGGCGCGGGGTGGTATAAAAAAAAGGAGCGGCCCC
>NZ_JBHWZH010000181.1:0-10192 GCF_042728285.1 Streptomyces sp. NPDC060194
GCCCCATGTCCGGGCGGGGCGCGGTCGGCGACGCACGAGGCGGCAGCCGGTCGCGGCCCGTGCGCGAACCGCGCCCCCGGTGCCGGCGCCCCGCGACCCCTGGACGCCGGCCGTCGTCCCCGCGCGCCCCTTCGGCCGCGGCTACTCGACGGTGACGGACTTCGCCAGGTTGCGCGGCTTGTCGATGTCCCGGCCGAGGGCGAGGGCGGTGTGGTAGGCGAGCAGCTGGAGCGGGATGCCCATCAGGATCGGGTCCAGCTCGTCCTCGTTCTTCGGCACGACGATGGTGTGGTCGGCCTTCTCCTGCTCCTGGTGCGCGACCGCGAGGATGCGGCCGCTGCGGGCCTTGATCTCCTCCATCGCCGCGCGGTTCTTCTCCAGCAGGTCGTCGTCGGGGACGATCGCGACCGTCGGCATCGCCGGCTCGATCAGCGCGAGCGGGCCGTGCTTCAGCTCGGAGGCGGGGTACGCCTCGGCGTGGATGTAGGAGACCTCCTTGAGCTTCAGGGAGGCCTCGCGGGCGACGGGGTAGCCGCGGACCCGGCCGATGAACATCATCGAGCGGGCGTCGGCGTAGCTCTTGGCCAGCTGCTTGATCTCGGGCTCGGTCTTCAGGATCTCGTCGATCTGGCCGGGCAGCTTGCGCAGGCCGTCGATGATCCGCTTGCCGTCGGTCACCGACAGGTCGCGGATGCGGCCGAGGTGCAGGGCGAGCAGCGCGAACGACACCACCGTGTTGGTGAAGCACTTGGTCGAGACGACGCACACCTCGGGGCCGGCGTGCACGTACACCCCG
The DNA here is from genome assembly GCF_042728285.1 of Streptomyces sp. NPDC060194. NCBI lineage: Bacteria > Bacillati > Actinomycetota > Actinomycetes > Kitasatosporales > Streptomycetaceae > Streptomyces > Streptomyces sp. NPDC060194. Next base: position 797 of record NZ_JBHWZH010000181.1, read on the forward strand.
CCGTCGGTCTCGCGCGCGATGGCGGAGCCGACCACGTTGACGACGCCGAGGACCCGCGCGCCCTTGCGCTTCAGCTCCTGCACGGCGGCGAGCACGTCGTAGGTCTCGCCGGACTGCGACACCGCGACGTAGAGGCAGTCGGGGTCGACGACCGGGTTGCGGTAGCGGAACTCCGAGGCGGGCTCGGCGTCCGCGGGGATGCGGGCGAGCTCCTCGATGAGCTGGGCGCCGATCTGGCCGGCGTGGTAGCTGGTGCCGCAGCCGAGGATCTTGATCCGGCGGACCCCGCGCGCCTCGCGGGCGTCGAGGTTCAGGCCGCCGAGGTGCACGGTGGAGAAGCGGTCGTCGATGCGGCCGCGCAGCACGCGGTCCACCGCCTCGGCCTGCTCGCTGATCTCCTTGTGCATGTACGTGTCGTGGCCGCCCATGTCGTACGACTCGGCCTCCCACTCCACCGTGGTGGGCGTGGCGGAGGTGAGGGTGCCGGCGGTGGTGTACGTGCGGAAGTCGTCGGCCTTGATGGTGGCCATCTCGCCGTCGTCGAGGGTGACGACCTGACGGGTGTGCGCGACCAGGGCGGCGACGTCGGAGGCGACGAACATCTCCTTCTCGCCGATGCCGAGGACGACGGGCGAGCCGTTGCGGGCGACGACGATGCGGTCGGGGAAGTCCGCGTGCATCACGGCGATGCCGTAGGTGCCCTCGATGTTCTTCAGGACGCCGCGGACCTTGTCCTCCAGCGTCTCGGACGGCTCGCGGGCGACGAGGTGGGTGAGGACCTCGGTGTCGGTCTCGGACAGGAAGACGACGCCCTCGGCCTCCAGCTTGGCGCGCAGCTCGGTGGCGTTGTCGATGATGCCGTTGTGGACGACGGCGACCTTGTCGTCGGACGACAGGTGCGGGTGGGCGTTCTCGTCGCTCGGGGCGCCGTGGGTGGCCCAGCGGGTGTGCGCGATGCCGGTGGTGCCGGCGAACCGCTTGGGGACGCGGGCCTCCAGCTCACGCACCCGGCCCTTGGCCTTGACCATCTTCAGGGCGGGCGACTTCGGGCTGGAGATGACCACGCCCGCCGAGTCGTAGCCCCGGTACTCCAGGCGCTGCAGGCCCTCCAGGAGCAGCGGCGCCACGTCGCGCCTGCCGATGTAACCGACGATTCCGCACATGTCGTTCTGCTTTCTGCTGGGTCGGACCTAGCCGTAGACGAGGCGGCGCAGCTGCCGGAGCGAGAGCTCGGGCGGCGCGACCGCGCGATAGGGCAGTTCCGCCGCGATCCGTTCGAAGATCTCCGCGTTCACCAGGCCCTGACCCTGGAGCTCGCGGTGGCGGCGACGGACGAACGCCTCGGTCGTCTCGTCGAAGTAGGCGAGCACGTCCTGGACCACCCGCAGGGCTTCGCCCTTGCGCAGCGTGGTGCTGCGGGTCAGATGATCAACAAGTTCGTCGTGCACCCGTCGATACTGGGTTGCGGGGGCCTGTCGTGCAACATTTCTGCCCGCTATCGGGCAGGGTGTCGCCGCATTCGGGTCATGCGGTGCCGCAAATGGGGTGCAAAGGGGTGCGGAAGGTGTGGTCAGAGGCGTCGGAGGACGGCCTGCTTGGCCGCGCTGAACTCGTCGTCGGTCAGCACGCCGGAGCGGTGCAGCTCGCCGAGCTCCCGCAGCCGGCGCACAAGCGCGTCGTGGTCGTCGGCGGGGGCCTTCGCCAGGGCCGCCGGGGGCTTGGTGGCGGCGGCGGACGGGTGCGGCATCCGGGCGGCGACGGCCGCGGCGACCAGCGCCATCAGCGGGTCCTTGCCGAAGCCCCAGAGCTCGATCGCGTACGGGTCGTACTTCGGCGGCGCCTGGGAGGCCCCCTTGGCGACGCGGAAGCGCAGGAAGCCGTTCTCCATGCCCATCGAGGGCCGCCACTCGACGCTCTCCACGTCGGCGAGCGCGATCTCGCGGGGGCCGCCGGAGGACTTCGACTCCTCCGTCTTCCAGTTCCACGACAGATGGATCCGCTCCCCGTCGAACGTCGCCGTGCCGTCCCCGGCCGCGGCGGTCACGGGCAGCGCGGGGCCCGGCAGCAGGTAGCGGTCGACGGGGGTGGCGGGCACCTGGTCGAGCAGCAGCGCGTTGCGCACCTCGTCGACGAAGTACTCCGCCACCGCGGCGCGGTCGTTGCCCACGGTCAGCCGGTACGGGTCGCCGGAGCCGTCCAGGGTGTCGCCGGTGATCTGGAGCAGCGGGTCGGCGCCGTCGCGCAGCCGCAGGCGCAGGCGGCCGGACTTGCGGCCCGGCTCGAAGGAGACCGCGGCGATCGCCTCCAGCGGGACGGAGACCTCGCCGAGCCGCTGCCGCAGCACGCCGACGCCCCGGTCGCCGCCGGGCACGATCCGGACCGCGAGGCCGTCGAACGTCCAGGTGCCGTCCTTCTGGATGATTTCCGCCATGCAGGGGATTGTCCCAGAGGGGCGGCGGATCGCGCAGTGACCGGGAGTCGGCGGGCGCGGTGGGCATGGCGCGTCAACTCGGCCGGAGGGGGCCTGCCTTGACCGCGCGGACCAGACTGATCATCGCCCTGTCGGCCGTCCTCGCGCTCGCCGCGGGCGGGGCCGCGGGCGCGCTGTGGGCGGCAGGCGGCGACGACCGCGCGGACGGGCGCGGCGGCGCGGGCGGTGCGCCGCGGGTCGCCGTGATCCCCGCCCCGACGTCGCTGCGCGAGCGGGGGCCGGGCTACGAGCTGACCGGGTGCTCGCGGCGGCGGTCGCCGCGGGGGCGAAGGTCGTGATGTCGCCGGCGGATCTGGCGTACCTGGATCAGAAGTACGACGAGTCGTTCCCGTCGGGGCTGCGGTGGGCGGGGCTCGTCGAGGTCGACACGGCGTACCGGTGGGACCCGGGGACCCTTCTTCCCGGAGTCGCTCCCGAGGCGGTCCTCGGTGTCGAGGCGCCGCTCTGGAGCGAGACGCTCACCTCCATGGCCGACGTCGATCAGATGGCGTTCCCCCGGCTGCTCGGGACGGCGGAGCTGGGCTGGTCCCCGGCGGGGCGCGTCTGGGCGGAGTACCGGGGCCGACCCGCGGCCCACGGACCCCGCCTCGACGCGGCCGGCGTGGACTTCCACCGCAGCCCCACGGTCGACTGGCTGCCCTGACCCTGCCCCCCGGGGGGCTAGGCGATCGGGTTCTTCAGGGTGCCCACCAGCTGGAGCGCGCCCGAGGGGTCGGAGAGGTCGACCATCTGCTGGTTGTTGCGGAGTTGGAGGCGGTTGAGGCAGGAGAGGGCGAACTCGGGGGCGAAGATGTCGTACTCCTTGAAGCGGTCCGCCAGGTGGGGGACGGAGGCCTGGTAGGCGCGGACGCAGTCCGCGACGGCGGCCCAGAAGTCGGACTCCGACACCACGCCGGACTCGTGGAGCGTCGCCGAGAGGAAGCGGAAGAAGCAGTCGAAGACGTCGGTGAAGATCGACAGGAGCTTCGTGTCGTCGGGCACGTCCGCGCGGATGCGCTCGACCGCGGGCGGGAGGACCGCGTGCGGGTCGAGGACGGCGATCTCCTCGGCGATGTCCTTGTAGATCGCGCGGACGACCGCGCCGGACTCGGAGAGGACGAGGATGACGTTCTCGCCGTGCGGCATGTAGACGAGGTCGTAGGCGTAGAAGCTGTGGAGCAGCGGGGTGAGGTAGGCGCGGAGGTAGCCGGCGAGCCAGTCCGCGGGGGAGAGGCCGGAGCGCCGGACGAGCTCCGCGGCGAGGGAGGTGCCGTCGCGGTCGACGTGGAGGAGCGAGGCCATGGTGGCGAGCCGCTCGCCGTCGGCGAGGGCCGGCACGGGGGACTCGCGCCACAGCGCGGCGAGCATCTTGCGGTAGGGGGAGTAGCGGTCGGTGGCGGCCTCGTACTGAGGGTGCCGGTAGCCGACGGCCGCGCGCTCGCGGATGATGCTCAGCCCGGTGGAGCGCAGGACGTCGTCGCCGGCGACCAGCTGGGCGAGCCAGTCGTTGATGGCCGGGGTGGCCTCCATGTACGCGGCGGAGAGTCCGCGCATGAAACCCATGTTGAGGACGGAGAGCGCCGTCTTGACGTAGTGCTTCGTCGGGTCGCTCGCGTTGAGGAAGGTCCGGATGGACTGCTGGGCGAGGTACTCGTCGTCGCCCTCGCCGAGGAGCACGAGGTGCCGCTGGGCGACCTCGGAGGCGAAGGTGACGGACAGCTTGTTGTGCCACTGCCAGGGGTGGACGGGGATGAGCAGGTAGTCGCCGGCCAGGTCGAGGCCGTGCCCGCGCATGACCGCGTCGAAGCGGTCGAGGGTGTCCTGCCCCAGCTCGTCGCGCAGCAGCGCCTCGTAGGCGACGCCGACGCCGGCCGTGAAGGTGGCCCGGTCGCGGCGGGCGGCGAGCCAGACCAGCTTGAGCGGGTTGCCGGTCTCGGGCGCGTAGGCGGCGTACTCGTGGCTGCCGAAGCCGAGCCGGCCGTTGTTGGCGACGAAGCAGGGGTGGCCCTCGGTCATCCCGGACTCGATGGCCTGGAAGTCCAGGTCGCGGGCGAGCGCGGGGGAGGAGACGGCGGCCTCGGGCTTGGCGAGCTTGTACGCGCTGCCGGCCAGCGTGGAGGAGATCTCCTCCAGGTAGACCGGCAGGATCGCGTCGCTCAGGCCGACCGCGTCGCGGAACTCGATGATGAACTCCAGTGCGTCCAGCGGGAGTTCCTCGTCGCCGCGGTGGCGGGTGACGGAGTCCGCGTCGACCTGCCAGTGGTCGAGCGCGCGCAGCCGGGCGGTGAAGTGGTACGCGGTGCGGCCGTCGTCCGAGGTGACGGAGTAGCGGTCGTCGCCGGCGCCGAGCGGGGTGGGGGTGAGGAGGCGCTCGTGGGAGAACTCGGCGATCGCCTTGCGGACCAGGAGCCGGGTGGCCGTGGCCCAGTGGGCGGGGGCGAGGTGGGCCGTGGCCGACGGGGTCGCCGTCGCGGCGGCGGGGGCGGGCGCGGTGATGTGGTGCTGCCTCATACGGTGGTGCCTCCTGCGGTCGTCGCGGCCGTGAACTGCTCCCGGGTGCACACGCTGAGCAGCGCCCGCTTCTCCGGCTTGTCGATCTCGCGGACGGGGACGAAGCCGACGGCCTCGTTGAGCGCGTGCACGGCGGTGTTGCGGACGTCGGGTTCCACGACGACGCGGGCGGTGGCCGGGTCGTCGAAGAGCGCGGCCATCACGGTGGTGATCACCGCGCGGGTGAAGCCGCTGACGGGTGCGTCGGTGGGGGCGGTGAGGAAGTGCATGCCGACGTCGCCGGGCTCGGGCTCGTAGAGGCCCGGCAGCTCGACGTGGCGGGGGTCGTAGCGCTCCATGAGGAAGGCGGGGACGCCCCGGTGGAGGCCGAGGAAGGCGTCGTGGTGCGGATGGGCGGCGATCCGCATGTACTCGCGCTCGACGTCCTCCAGGCGGGAGTCGCCCATCATCCAGAAGGTCGCCTTGGGGTCGGTGACCCAGCGGTGCAGCAGCTCGGCGTCGCGGGTCGGGTCCAGCGGACGGATCTGGAAGTCGCCGAGGGCGGGGTCGGTCCTGCGGAACAGGGCGTCGTCGGTGGTGCGGGCGGTGCTCATACGATCATTCCTTCGGGTGCCGCGAACTCCTGGAAGGCGATGGACTTCTCCACCGGGTAGACCTCCCGGCCGAGCAGGTCGCGGATGATGTGCGCGTTGCGGTAGGCGCCCATGCCCAGGTCGGGCGAGGTCAGGCTGTGGGTGTGGGTGCCGGCGTTCTGGACGAAGATCCCGGCGCCGGTGACGTCGACGGTGTAGTTGCGGGCCATGTCGTAGCGGCCGCGCCCGTCCCAGCGGATGCGCTCGCGGACGCTCTCGTCGAGGAAGCCGGGGACCCGGTAGGCGTAGCCGGTCGCGAGGACGAGGCCCTCGGTGGCGAGCTCCCAGGCCTGCTGCTGCTCGCGCTGGTGCAGGCCGAGCACGTAGCGCCCGTCCTCGTACCGCGCGGTCGTCAGCTCGGTGTTGGTGAACAGCCGGGTGGGGACGGGGCCTGCGGTGTTCTTCTGGTAGAGCAGGTCGAAGATGGCGTTGATCAGGTCGCCGTCGATGCCCTTGAACAGGTTCTTCTGCCGCTGCTCCAGGCCGTAGCGGACGTCCTCGGGCAGGGCGTGGAAGTAGTCGGTGTACTCCGGGGAGGTCATCTCCAGGGTCAGCTTGGTGTACTCCAGCGGGAAGAACCGCGGCGAGCGGGTGACCCAGTTGAGCCGGTAGCCGTGGACGTCGATCTCGCTCAGCAGGTCGTGGTAGATCTCCGCGGCGGACTGGCCGCTGCCGACGATCGTGATCGACTCCTTCCGCTGCAGCTCCGCCTTGGCCTGCATGTAGCGGCTGTTGTGGACGAAGTCCCCTTCCAGGCCCTTCAAGGCCGGCGGGACGTGCGGCGGGGTGCCGGTGCCGAGGACGAGTTTGCGCGCCCGGTGGACGCCGTCCTGCGTGCGGACGGTGTACAGCTCGTCGTCCGCGTGCCAACTGACGTTCTCGACACTCTGGTCGAAGCGGACGGAGCTGAGCTGCGCCGCCGCCCACCGGCAGTAGTCGTTGTACTCGGTCCGCAGCGGGTAGAAGTTCTCGCGGATGTAGAAGGAGTACAACCGCCCCGACTGCTTCAGGTAGTTGAGGAAGGAGTACGGGGAGGTCGGGTCGGCGAGGGTCACCAGGTCCGACATGAACGGGGTCTGGAGGTGGGCGCCGTCCAGGAACATCCCGCTGTGCCACTCGAAGTCGGGCTTGGACTCCAGGAACAGGCAGTCGAGTTCGGCGAGCGACTCGGTCAGGCAGGCCAGCCCCAGGTTGAAGGGGCCGAGGCCGATCCCGACGACGTCGTGGACGCGGTCGTTCGCGGTCGTCGCGTCGGTGGTGGTGTCAGGCGTGGACAAGGGACTCTCCCAGGTACTGCGTGGCGTGCGCGGCCAGGGCGTCGAGCACGGCCGCGAGGTCGTCGACGGTCGTTTCGGGGTTGAGCAGGGTGAACTTCAGGTACTGGTGGCCGCCGACCTCGGTGCCGGCGACGACGGCCTCGCCGGAGGCGAACAGCGCCTTGCGGGCGTAGAGGTTGGCGCGGTCGACGGCGGCCGGGTCGACGACGCCGAGGTCGCGGGGCACGTAGCGGAAGACCAGGGTGGAGAGCTGGGGGCGGACGACGACCTCGAAGCGGTCGTCGGCGTCCAGGAGGTGCCAGCCCTGCTCGGCCCGGTCCACGACCTCGTCGAAGAGCGCGCCGACGCCGTCGGCGCCCAGCACGCGCAGCGTCATCCACAGCTTGAGCGCGTCGAAGCGGCGGGTGGTCTGGAGGGACTTGTCGACCTGGTTGGGGATGCGCTCCTCGATCGTCCGCCGCGGGTTGAGGTACTCCGCGTGGTAGGTCACGTGGCGCAGGGTGGTGGACTCGCGGACCAGGAGCGCGCTGGAACTGACGGGCTGGAAGAAGGACTTGTGGTAGTCGACGGTGACCGAGTCGGCGAGCTCGATGCCGTCCAGGAGGTGGCGCCGGGTGGGGGAGGCGAGCAGCCCGCAGCCGTAGGCGGCGTCGACGTGCATCCAGGCGCCGAACGACGAGGCCAGGGCGGCGATCCCGGGCAGCGGGTCGATGGAGCCGAAGTCGGTGGTGCCGGCGGTGGCGACGACGGCCATCGGCACGTTCCCCTCGGCGACGCAGGCCTCCAACGCGGCGGCCAGCGACGGCAGGTGCATGCGCTTGTCGCGGTCGACGGGCACGGAGACGACGGCGTCGGGGCCGAGGCCGAGCAGCTTCGCGGACTTCCTCACGCTGAAGTGGCTCACCTCGGAGGCGAGGACGCACAGCCGGGAGAGGTCGCGGCGCGGGTCGTCGGAGGAGGCCTGCTCCTCGCGGGCGAGCAGCAGCGCCTGGAGGTTGGACTGCGAGCCGCCGGAGGTGAACACCCCGTCCCCGCCGGGGCCGTAGCCGATGCGGGTGGCCGTCCAGTCGATCAGCTTGCGCTCGATGAGGGTGCCGCCGGCGCTCTGGTCCCAGGTGTCGAGCGAGGAGTTGACGGCGGAGAGCACCGCCTCGGCGACCACCGCGGGTATGACGACGGGGCAGTTGAGGTGGGCCACGTAGCGCGGGTGGTGGAAGTAGACCGCGTCGCGCAGGTAGACCTCCTCCAGCTCGTCGAGCGCGGCGGAGGTGTCGCCGAGCGGCTGGTCGAGGTCGATGGCGGCGACGACACGCGACAGCTCGTCGACGCCGGTGCCGGTGAACGGCCGGTCGGTCGCGGCCAGTTTGGCCGCCACCCGCTCGACTCCTTCGGTGGCGGAGCGGCGGTAGCGCTCCGCCGTCGCGTCATTGAGCAGGTGTGCGCGCATGGGGGTCGTCTCCCGAGGCAGGCGAAAGGGGGCGTGGGGGCGAGATCAGAACTTAGGTTAGCCTAACCTAAGTTCCGGCTCATGCGTACCCACGCCCCCTCCGGGAACGGGAATTGGCCGGTTCTACACGTCCCCGTCGTCGTCCTCGGGGGCGGCGGCCTCCTCGCGCAGGCCGTCCTCGCTGACCCCGCGCTTCCAGTAGCCGACGAACGTCACCGCGCCGCGGTCGAGACCGCGTTCGCGCACCAGGTGCCGCCGCAGCTCCTTGACCACCCCGGACTCGCCGGCGATCCAGGCGTACGGGGTGGCGCCGTCCGGCAACTCGGCGGCGCGGAACGCCTCGACGGGGTCGGGGGCGTCCTCGCCGGCGACCAGCCAGGTCACCGTCGCGTCCGCCTTCGTGGCGAGCTCCTGGCGGTCGCCGGCGTGCCGGACCGAGAGCCACACCTGGGCGGAGAACTCCGCCGGCAGCCACTCCAGGATCGCCGCGGCGGCCGGCAGGGCCGTCTCGTCGGCCCACAGCAGCAGGTGGTCGGAGCCGGCCGGCGGGCGGCAGCGGACGGCCGTGTTGTCGGCGACGGCGGGACCCAGGACCATCGCGCGGTCGCCGGGAGCGGCGGCGGTGGCCCAGCGCGAGGCGGGTCCGCTGCTGCCGCCGTCGTCGTGCAGCGCGAAGTCGATGTCGAACTCCCGCGCCTCCGGGCGGTGTTCGCGGACCGTGTACGAGCGCAGGACCGCCCGCACGTCGTCCGGCAGCGCGCGCCACGCGCCGAGCGCGGTGTACATGTCGCCGTCCTCGGGGACGGGCACGACGGGGGCGTCCTGGCCCGGGTGCGGCAGGAACAGGGTGAGGCTCTGGTCCCGGCCGCCGGCGGCGAAGCCGTCGATCCCGGGGCCGGTGAAGGTGACCCGGAGCAGCGACGGACCGAGCCGCCTGGTCCTGACCACTTCGAGCGCGAAGAACCGGAACGGAGCGGTCTCGGCCGTCGTCGTCATGCGAAGCATCCTCCGGAGGGGCGGCGGGGGCGGTGCGCTCGCGGTCGTGGCACCCGCGGCGAC
>NZ_JBHWZH010000182.1:0-10179 GCF_042728285.1 Streptomyces sp. NPDC060194
GTCCGGATCTCTCCGGGCGGCGCCCCGTCACGGGTCGGGTGGGGATGTCAGAGGGCGACGCCGAGCAGCGCGTCGACGGCGCGGGAGACGACGCCGGGGGCGCCCTCGTCCGTGCCGCCCTCGGTGCGCTGGCGCTCGGCCCAGCGGTCGACCGCGGCGAGCGCCTCGGGGGCGTTCAGGTCGTCGGCGAGGGCCGCGCGGATCTCCTCGACCAGGGCCTCGGCCGACGGGCCGTCGGGGCGGGAGACGGCGGCGCGCCAGCGGGCGAGCCGCCGGGTGGCGTCGGAGAGGACCTGGTCGGTCCACTCCCAGTCCGAGCGGTAGTGGTGCGCGAGGAGGGTGAGCCGTACGGCCGCCGGGTCGACGCCGTCGCGGCGCAGCTGCGAGACGAAGACCAGGTTGCCCTTGGACTTCGACATCTTCTCGCCGTCGAGGCCGACCATGCCGGCGTGGACGTAGGCCTTGGCGAAGGGGTGCTCGCCGGTGAGCGCCTGGGCGTGCGAGGCGCCCATCTCGTGGTGCGGGAAGACGAGGTCGGAGCCGCCGCCCTGCACGTCGAAGCCCATGCCGAGGTGGTCGAGGGCGATCGCGACGCACTCGATGTGCCAGCCGGGGCGGCCGGGGCCGAGCGAGCGGCCGTCCCAGCTCGGCTCGCCCTCGCGGGCGGCCGTCCAGAGCATCGGGTCGAGCGGGTTCTTCTTGCCGACCCGGTCGGGGTCGCCGCCGCGCTCGGCGGAGAGCAGCCGCATGGCCTCGGCGTCGAGGTTCGAGACCTCGCCGAAGTGCGGGTCGGCCTCGACGGAGAAGTAGACGTCGCCCTCCAGCTCGTAGGCCGCGCCCATGTCGCGCAGCCGCTCCACCAGGGGGACGATGCCGGGTATCGCCTCGACCGCGCCGATGTAGTGCTGCGGGGGGAGCATGCGCAGGGCCGTCATGTCCTCGCGGAACAGGGCGGTCTCGCGCTCGGCGAGCCCGACCCAGTCGATGCCGTCGCGGATCGCGCGCTCCAGGAGCGGGTCGTCCACGTCGGTCACGTTCTGCACGTAGTGGACCTGCCGCTTGGTGTCGAGCCACACGCGCTGGACGAGGTCGAACGCGTTGTAGGTCGCCGCGTGACCCATGTGGGTCGCGTCGTAGGGCGTGATGCCGCAGACGTAGATGCGGGCGACGGGGCCGGGGGCGAGAAGGACCTTCTCCCCGGTCGCGGTGTCGTGGATCTCGAGGTCGCGGCCCTTGCCGGGCAGGGCGGGAACCTCGGAAGCGGGCCAGGCATGCATGGCATGAGCGTAACCGGACGCGGTGTCCGGATACGAACCGGATCAAGGATCTTGGCCGAAGACGCGCTCTTGCGCTTCGCGCGACGCCGTGCACTGCCTCCCACCTGCGGCGCGAGGATCCGTCAGACCGGCGGCCAGGGGATCGGCGGCCACTGCCCCGAGGGCACCGGATGCCGGCCCGAGGCGCGCATCCCGGCCACCCGGGCGCGTACCGCGTCCAGCTCGGCCGCGGTGACGAGTTCCGCCAACCGGGTGGCGAGCGGGCGGCCGTCCCGCAGCGACGCCTCCAGGTCGGCGAGGACGGCGAGCGCCTCGGCGGTCAGCGGCTCGCCCGCCCAGCCCCACAGCAGGGTGCGCAGCTTGTCGTCGGCGTTGAAGGTGACGCCGTGGTCGATGCCGTAGAGCCGCCCGTCGCCGGCGGGCAGCAGGTGGCCGCCCTTGCGGTCGCCGTTGTTGATGACGGCGTCGAGCACGGCGAGCCGGCGCAGGCGCTCGTCGTCGGCGTGGACGAGCAGCGCGGTCCGCCCCTCGCCGACGTCGGCGAGGCCGATCGCCTTCCAGCCCTCCCCCGGCTCCTCACCGTCGACGAGGTCGAGCAGCGCGGCCCCGGCGTCGGCCTCGATCCACAGCTGGACCATGCCCTGCCCGTAGGGTCCTTCACGGAGCACGGTCGGCGGGACCAGGCCCCAGCCGGTGGCCTCGGAGACCTCGTAGGCGGCGACCTCGCGCTGGGCGAGGGTGCCGTCGGGGAAGTCCCACAGCGGCTGCTCGCCGGCGACCGGCTTGTAGACGCAGGCCGCGCTCACGCCCGCCAGGGCGACGTCGCACAGGAGCACGGCGTTGGAGGCGTCCCTGATCTGCCCGCGGACGGTGAGCTCGCCCCGGGCGAGCAGGTCGACGCCGGCGGGCGCGCCGGCCGGGGATTCGGCTCTCACGCTCCGCGCCGGTATCCGTTCTGTCGCGGACATACGTGTCCCTCCGGGTCGAGCGGCAGACTGCACAGCGGGCACGGCGGGCGGCCGGCGTTGACGACGTCGAGCGCCCGCTTGGCGAACGCCCGGGCCTGGGAGCCGGTGAGCCGGACGCGGAGCATCGGGGGGCCGTTCTCGTCGTCCTGGAGCAGCCGCTCCTCGGCCTCGGCGAGCTCCTCCTCGCCGTCGGCCTCCAGCTCGACCAGCGCCTGCGCCTCGACGATCATGCGCTGCTCGTCGCCGTCCCAGGCGAGCGCCATGGTGCCGACCCGGAACTCCTCCTCGACGGGGGCGTCGAGCGGGGCGGTGTCGCTGATCTCGGACGGCGGGACGGCGGGGACCGGGGCGGTGCCGCCGCTGCGCCGGACGACCTCGTCGAGGAGTTCGTCCATGCGCTCGGCGAGCGCGGCCACCTGGGACTTCTCCAGGGAGACGCTCGTCACCCGGGGGCCGGCCGTGGCCTGGAGGAAGAAGGTGCGGCGGCCCGGCAGCCCGACCGTGCCGGCCACGAAACGTTCCGGCGGGTCGTAGAGGAACACCTGACGGGACACGTCCTGCTCTCCCTTGATGTCGGCGATGCGGGCGGAGGGGCCTTCGGCCCGACCACCCTACTGCGCGGGGAGATCATCGCGCGCCCGCGCCGTCCTCCCCGCCCGCGCCGCCGCCGATCTGTCCCTCGCCCGAGCCGTCCGGCGTCGTCGGGGCCAGGGACGCGAGGCTTCCGGTGTCGCCGAGCCGCAGCAGGTAGGGGCGCAGCCGGGTGTAGCGGATCGCGGTCACCGAGCAGGGCTCCACGGAGACCCGCTGGAACAGGTCCAGGTGCATGCCGAGCGCGTCGGCGACGAGCGACTTGATGATGTCGCCGTGCGAGCACATCAGGTAGACGGCGTCCTCGCCGTGGTCGCGGGCGATCCGGTCGTTCCACTCGCGGACGGCGTCGACCGCGCGGGCCTGCATGGCCCGCATCGACTCCCCGCCGGGGAAGGCGGCGGCGGAGGGGTGCTGCTGGACGACCTCCATGAGCGGCTGCCCGGCCAGCTCGGCGAGCTTGCGGCCCGACCAGTCGCCGTAGTGGCACTCCCCGATCCGGTCGTCGGTGTGCAGCGGCAGCTCGGGACGGGCCTCGGTCAGCGGGGCGAGGGTTTCCCGGCAGCGTTGCAGGGGACTGGAGACAGCAGCGGCCAGTGGCAGCCCCTCCAGGCGGCCCGGCAGTGCCGCCGCCTGGGTCCCGCCCCGCTCGTCGAGGGCGACCCCGGGCGTCCACCCGGCGAGGAGCCCGGCGGTGTTGGCGGTGGAACGTCCGTGCCGTACGAGGATCAGGGTGGGCATGCCCGCCACCCTAAAGGGTGCGCCCCGAGACCAGTGAGGGAAGACTGCACGCGTGATCGTCGACAGCGCCATCTACAAGAACGGCCACCGGACGGAGGGCCCGGCCGACTTCTCGGACGCCCTGGACCAGGCCAGGTCCAGCGGCGACGCGTTCCTCTGGATCGGACTGCACGAGCCGACGGAGAAGGAGTTCGACCTCGTCACGGAGGAGTTCTCGCTGCACCCGCTGGCCGTGGAGGACGCCCTCAAGGCCCACCAGCGGCCGAAGCTGGAGGTCTACGACGACTCGCTGTTCATGGTGCTGAAGCCGATCCTCTACGAGCAGGAGAGCGACACGGTCAGCGCGGGCGAGCTGATGGTCTTCGTCGGCGACTCGTTCGTGGTGACCGTGCGGCACGGCGAGGGCGCCCCGCTCAAGGAGGTCCGCAGGCACCTGGAGGCCGACCCCGAGGTGCTCGTCCAGGGCCCGACCTCGGTCCTGTACGCCGTGTGCGACGCCGTGGTGGACCACTACGTCGACGTCGCCGGCGAGCTGCAGGTGGACCTGGAGGAACTGGAGGCCGAGGTGTTCGCCCCGCAGGGCAGCGGGAGCACCAACACCGCGTCCAAGATCTACACCTTCAAGCGGCAGGTCCTGGAGTTCCGCCGGGCCACCGGCCCGCTCGCCCAGCCGATGTCCCGGCTCGCGGGCGCGGGCGTGCCGTTCGTGAGCGAGCGGGCGCAGCCATTCTTCCGGGACGTCCAGGACCACCTGATCCGGGTGAACGAGCAGGTGGACGGCCTGGACCGGCTGCTGTCCGACATCCTGTCGGCGCATCTGGCGCAGATGGGCGTGCGGCAGAACGACGACATGCGGAAGATCTCGGCGTGGGCGGCGATGGCCGCGGTCCCGACGATGGTCGCGGGGATCTACGGCATGAACTTCGAGCACATGCCGGAGCTGACGTGGACGTTCAGCTATCCGGTGGTGATCGCGCTGATGGCGGGCGCGGTCGTCTGGCTGTACCGGACGTTCAAGAAGCGCGGCTGGCTGTAGGGCGGCTCCGGGAGCGCGGCCCGCTCCTGGAGCCCCCCCGGGACCCGGCGCTTCCCCTCAGACCGCCTCCGCGACCGTCGTCGCCGGCCCGCCGAGCGCGTCGCGCCGCTCGGGCTGCTCCAGGCGGACCATCCGCCACCGGCCCACGACCCGCTCGTAGGTGTACACCCCGTGGATGCCCGCGGCGAGCAGCGCGGCCTTGGCCCTCGACCAGCCGAGGATCCGCCCCATGCGGTCCATGACGGCGAGGCTGACGTCCCGGTAGACGCGGATCTCGTGCGCGACGCTGAGCTGGAGGGTGCTCTGGATGGCCCGGCCGTGGCCCTCGGCGGCCAGCCGCAGCAGCTCCTCGTTGCAGTAGGCGAGGTGGTTGTCCTCGTCCGCGGAGATCATGCGCACGGCGCGGCCGATCTCGGGGTCGTCGCCGAAGTACCTCATGAGCAGCCGCATCTGTTCCGAGGCGCGCTGTTCGGTGACCCGGCTGTGGGCCAGATAGGTGATGACGTCCTGCTCGGAGAGCGGCCGGTCGTCCCGGAGCCGGTCGTGGGCGAGGCCGATGCCCTGGCGCTCCAGGAGCATCGTGTAGTCGGTGTCGTCGGGGACCTCGACGGGTTCGAGGCCGCGCTTCTTGAGCAGCGCGTTGAAGATCCGCCCGTGCTTGTCCTCGTCGGCGCCGTGCCGCGTGATCTTGGGCGCGAGGTGGCGGAGCCCCTCGGGGACGAGGGCGGCGATGCGGGCGTTCTCCCAGCCGCCCTGGGCCTCGCCGCCCGCCGCGATCGAGCAGAACAGCCGGAACGACTCGTCGTCGTCGATGATCTCCTGGAACACACTCTTCGCCGAGAGCTTCTTCACTGCTGCCTCCGTACGCCGGTCGTGTCGGACTCGCCCCGTCGGAACGAGTCAAATGCCACACGGCGGGTGAGGCAACACCTCCGGTGCGTAACCACCGGGCGTCCGGCGCGTTGGTAGGGAGACGGCCGTGGCGGGGAAGACCCCCGAGCCCCCACCACGGCCGCAGAACTTCTCCGGGTCCCCTCGGGCCCTCTCCCCTAGGCCAGTCCGGCCCGCTCCAGCGCCTCCGTACCGGCCCGCAGCGCAGTCACCCGCTCCTCCAGGGTGAAGCCCGCCGGGGACAGCGTGAGCGTGGTGACGCCGGCCGCCGCGTAGGCCTGCATCCGGTCCGCGATCCGGTCGACGGATCCGAGCAGCGAGGTCTGGTCGATGAGCTGGTGGGGCACGGCGGCCGCGGCGCCGTTCTTGTCGCCGGCCAGGTACTTCTCCTGGATCTCGGCGGCCGCCTTCTCGTAGCCCATGCGCTGGGCGAGCTGGTTGTAGAAGTTCTGCCTGGCGCTGCCCATGCCGCCGATGTAGAGGGCGGTGTAGGGGCGGAAGAAGTCGGCGAGCCCGGTCACGTCGTCGCCGACGGCGATCGGCAGGGTGGGGCAGACGTCGAAGCCGTCCATGGTGAGGCCGGCCTTCTCGCGGCCCGCGCGGATCGGGGCGATCGCGGTCTCCGCCAGGTGCTCGGCCGAGGGGAAGATCAGCAGCGCGCCGTCGGCGATCTCGCCGGTCTGCTCCAGGTTCTTCGGGCCGATGGCGGCGATGTAGACCGGGATGTGCTCGCGCTCGGGGTGCACGGTGAGCTTCAGCGGCTTGCCCGGGCCGCCGGGCAGCGGCAGCGTCCAGTGGTCGCCGTCGTAGGTGAGCCGCTCGCGGGACATGGCCTTGCGGACGATCTCGACGTACTCGCGGGTGCGGGCGAGCGGCTTGTCGAACTTCACGCCGTACCAGCCCTCGGAGACCTGCGGGCCCGAGACGCCGAGGCCGAGGCGGAAGCGGCCGCCGGACAGCGAGTCGAGGGTCGCGGCCGTCATGGCGGTCATCGCCGGCTGGCGGGCGGGGATCTGGAGGATGGCGGAGCCGACGTCGATCCGCTCGGTCTGCGCGGCGACCCAGGACAGGATGGTGGGCGCGTCGGAGCCGTAGGCCTCGGCGGCCCAGCAGACGTCGTAGCCGAGCCGGTCGGCCTCCTTGGCGACGGCGAGGTTGTCGCCGTCCATTCCCATGCCCCAGTAGCCGAGGTTGATGCCGAGCCGCATGGCCGTCCCCTTACCGATCAGTAACGTCCCTGTCAGGGGGACCCTAACGCGCCCCGGGACGTTCCGACAGGGGCGGGTCCGGGGCGGACCCGCCCCTGTGCGAGGCCGTGGCCAGTACTCTCCCGTCCCATGGAGCAGAGGCATCTCGGCCGTACCGGCCTGCGCGTGTCCCGGATCGGGCTCGGCACGCTGACCTGGGGGCGCGGCACGGACGAGCACGACGCGGCCGAGTTGCTGAAGACCTTCTGGGAGGCCGGCGGCACCCTCGTCGACACCGCCGACGTCTACGGGGACGGCGACGCGGAGTACCTGCTGGGCCGGCTCATGGAGGGGCTCGTCGCGCGCGAGGACCTCGTCATCGCGACCAAGGCGGGCAGCGTCCCCGATCCCGACCGCCGCGTCGACGCCTCGCGCGGCCATCTGCTCGGCGCGCTCGACGCCTCGCTGAAGCGGCTGGGCACCGACCACGTCGACCTGTGGCAGGTGCACGCCTGGGACTTCGACACCCCGCTGGAGGAGACCCTCCAGGCCCTCGACCTGGCCGTCAGCAGCGGCCGGGCGCGGTACGCGGGCGTCGCGGGGTACTGCGGCTGGCAGCTGGCGAAGGCCGCCGCCTGGCAGCTCGCCGCGCCGGGGGCGCGCACCCGGCTGGCGAGCACGCAGATGGAGTACTCGCTGCTCCAGCGGGGCGTCGAGCGCGAGGTGCTGCCCGCCGCGCTGGACCTGGGCGTCGGGCTGCTGCCGTCCTCGCCGCTCGGGCGCGGCGTGCTGACCGGCAAGTACCGCGGCGGCACCCCGTCCGACTCGCGGGGCGGCTCCGACCACCTGGCGCCGTTCGTCGCGCCCTACCTGGACGACACCGCCGGGCGGATCGTCGACGCGGTGGCGACGGCCGCCGACGGGCTCGCGGCGACCCCGCTGCAGGTCGCCCTGGCCTGGATCCGGGACCGGCCGGGCGTGGCGGCGCCGGTGATCGGTCCGCGCAACACCTCGCAGCTCCTGGCGGCGTTGTCAGTGGAGACCCTTACGCTTCCGGACGAGATCTGCCAAGCGCTCGACGACGTGTCGGCGCCCCTGCATCGCTATCCGGATCAGGACTGGAGCACGCTGTGAACACGGATTCCGCCGCCGAGGACAACGGGCCGACGGTCGCCGACGGGACCGCCCCCGGGGGCGCGGCGCGCGCCGGGGACGGACCGGAGCCGGTCGCGGAGCCCGTCGTGGAGCCCGCGGGGGCGGAGGCGGGCGAGCCGGACGGCGACACGGCCGACGGCGACGCGGCTGACGGCGAGACGGGGGACGGCGACGGGGGCGGGAACCCCGGCAGCCCGGACGCCCAGGCGGCCCCCGAAGCCGGGACCGCCTCCGAGCAGGCCACTCCCGAGCAGACCGAGGCCGCCGCCGAGCTGGCCGCGCAGCGCGAGCTGCGGGAGCGGATCGCCCGGCGGAAGGCCGAGCGGGAGGGCCCGGTCGACGCCGGCGCCAAGCTCAGCGGCAAGGCCGCCGACCTGCTGGCCGCCGTGCGCGCGGTGGAGAGCGGCGAGAAGCCGTCCCCGCAGTTCTTCGACTCGCCCGCCCCGGCCCCCGAACCCCGCCGCCCCGCGCGGCCCGAGGCCCCCGCCCGCCCGCGCGTGCCGCGACCCGAGCACCGCCCGGAACCGCCGGCCGCCGAGCGGATCGACGCCGTACGCGCCGTGCTCACCGCCGGCGGGGCGCCGGAGGCGCTGGCCCCGCAGGTCGCGGAGGTGCTCGGCGAGCACGCCGAGGACGCGCTGCGCGCGGACCCCTGGCGGCTGCTCGCCGTGCCCGGCGTTCGGCCCGAGCAGGCCGACGGGTTCGCGCGCGCGCTGCTCGGGGACGCGGTCGGGCCGGGCGACGAGCGGCGCGGGCGGGCCCTGACCGGTTGGCTCCTGGAGCGGGCCGCCCTGGAGGGGCACACCGTGCTGGAGGCGTCACGCCTGACCGCGGCCCTCGCCCGGCAGGGCGTCCCCGACGCGGAGGACGCGTTGCGGAGCGCGATCGAGGAGGGCGAGGTCCTCGTCTTCCAGGAGGGCGGACTGCCGGACGAGGCGGCGTCCGGGGACGACGCCGAGGCGGGCGGGACGGGGGACGCGGATGACACCGATGCCGCGGCTGACGCCCCCCGGGTGCCGCTCCTGATCGGCCTCGAACGCTACGCCCTCGCCGAGGAGAGCCTCGCCGACGCCCTCGGCCGGCTGCTCAACGCCCCCGCCAGGGACGACGGTCCGGCCCCCGACGCCGACGCCTGGGCCGCCGGGGCGAGGGGCTCCGCGACCGAGCTGATCCGCGCGGCCGCCGGGCACGGGCTCGTCCTGCACTCCGGCGGCGAGGCCGCGACGGCCGAACCGGCGGCACTGGCGGCCGCCGCCCTGAAGCACGGCCTGCGGGTGTCGGTGGCCGCGCACACGGCCGACGGCCGCCGCCGCGCGGCCGCGCTCCTCGACGGCCCGCCGGAGACCGCCGTCACCGTCGCCGGGCTGCTCGACGGTTCCGAGGGCCCCGGCCGGGACGCCGAGGGCGCCTTCGCCCTCGACCTCCTCGTGGTCCTCGACGCGCCCGCCCTCGACGTGGAGACGGCGGCGCTGCTCGCCGAGTCGCTCCCCGACGGCGCCCGGCTCGTCCTCAGCGGCGACCCGGCCGTGCTGTGGTCGGCGGGCGCGGGGCGGGTCTTCGCCGACCTGGCCGCCGCCCGCGTCTGCCCGCTGGTCGTCTCCCGGACGCCCGACCCGGGGCCGATCGGCGAGCTGCTGTCCGGCATCGGGATCGGCGAGCTCGAACAGGTCGAGGCCCCCGGCAAGGAGGTGGTGATCGTGCCCGCCCGCGACCCGGGCGAGGCCGTGCACCGCACCGTGCAGCTGGTTGCGGACTCCGTGCCGCGCGCGATCGGCGTGCCCGCCGAGCAGACGCAGGTGGTCACCCCGGGCCACGGCGGGGCGGCCGGCACGCGGGCGCTGAACGCCGCGCTCAAGGAGCGGCTCAACCCCGGCCCGGGACGGTTCGGCGGCTTCGACCCCGGCGACCGGGTCGTGTACTCCCCCGCCACGGGCCGGGCGTTCCCCGGCACGGTCGTCGGCGCGGACCCGGCGGGGCTGCGGCTGGACTGCGGGGGCGATCCGGTCCTGGTGCCGCGCGAGGCGGTCGAGCGGCAGGTGCGGCACGGCTGGGCGATGACGGCCCACCAGGCGGTCGGGCGGCGCTGGCCCGCCGCGGTCGTCGTCCTGCCGGGCGACACGGCGCCGGCGCTGACCCGGTCGTGGGTGTACACGGCGTTCGGCCGCGGGGAGCGGCACCTGTCGGTGGTGCACGGGGTAGACCAGGCGCTGCCCCGGGCGGTGGCGGGACCGCACGGCAAGGAGCGCACGACCCGGCTGACCGGTCTGGTGGCCGCGCAGGTGCCGGTCGCGACCGGCTGAGCGGCACGACCCGGCCACCGGAAGGTCTCCGGT
>NZ_JBHWZH010000183.1:0-10166 GCF_042728285.1 Streptomyces sp. NPDC060194
GGTGCGTGGTCCAGGCCACGCACCCCGCCCGTCGCCGGTTCCGCTACCCGCGAGTAGCATCCAGGACATGGCAGAGACAGCAGAGGTTGAGGCGGAGAACGCCAAGGGCGAGGCGCGGACGAAGCGCCGGGTGGCGAAGCTGGCCAAGGAGATCCGGGCCTTCGCGACGGCGCACGGGGGCGCGGAGGGGCAGCTCGCCCACATCGGCCAGGCCGGCACCCGCATCGTCCTCGTCGGCGAGGACGGCGGCTGGGGGGACCTCGTCGCCCCCACGTACGCGATCGCCGAGCGGGCCGTCGCGGAGGCCGGCATCACCGTCCACGAGGCGTTCGACGGTGACATGGCGGCGAAGGTCGTCACCGGCCGCTACGAGTGGACCCGCATGGCGGGCATCCA
Organism: Streptomyces sp. NPDC060194; assembly: GCF_042728285.1. NCBI lineage: Bacteria > Bacillati > Actinomycetota > Actinomycetes > Kitasatosporales > Streptomycetaceae > Streptomyces > Streptomyces sp. NPDC060194. The sequence continues at coordinate 397 of NZ_JBHWZH010000183.1, forward strand.
GGTCGGCGGCCCCCGCAACACGTGAGGAGCCGCGAAAGGGGCCCCGGGGGAGAGATCCCCGGGGCCCCTTCCGCGTGCGCTCGCTCAGACGGCGGCCGGAGCGGCCTTCTGCCGGCCCGGGACCGGCGCGGCCTGCGCGAGTTCCCCGCGCTCGCGCAGGCTCAGCAGCAGGCGCAGCACCGCGATCCACAGCAGCGTCGAGCCGAGCATGTGGAAGCCGACGAGGACCTCGGGCACGCCGGTGAAGTACTGGACGTAGCCGATCGCGCCCTGCGCGAGCAGCACGACCAGCAGGTCGCGGGCGCGGGCCCGGGTGTCGAGGGGGGCGTCGACGACGCGGAGGGCGACGTACAGCGCGACCGCGAGCAGGCACACCAGCCACGCGGAAGCCGCGTGGACCCGCGCGATCGTCTCGTAGTCGAACGGCATGCGCGGCACGTCGCGGGAGTCGCCCGCGTGCTCGCCGCTGCCGGTGACGAGCGTGCCGACGGCGACGAGGAGGCCGGAGCACGCCGTCAGCGCCCAGCCGAGGCGGCGGACGGGCAGCGGCACGCGCGGCCGGGCCGGCGCGTCTCCCTCGCGCACCCGCAGCCAGGTGACCGTGGTGACGGTCAGCAGCGCGGTGGCGAGGAGGAAGTGCCCGGCGACGGACCACGGGTTCAGGCCGAGCAGCACCGTGATGCCGCCGAGCACCGCGTTGGAGACGACGATGAAGAACTGCGACCAGGCGAGCCGGGTCAGCCCGCGCCGGCGCGGCTTCGCCGACCGCACGGCGATGATCGTCCAGCCGACCGCCGCGCACAGCACGTACGTGAGGAGCCGGTTGCCGAACTCGATCGCGCCGTGGACGCCCTGTTCGGCCGTGGCGAAGAGGTTGTCGTCGGTGCACTTGGGCCAGGTGTCGCAGCCGAGGCCGGAACCGGTGAGGCGGACCGCGCCGCCGGTGACGATGATGACGACGCTCATCACGACGGCGGTGAGCGCGGCCCGCCGGACGGTGCGCGGGGTCGGCGTCCAGCGGCGGGCGAGGTAAGCGAGGGGTGTCAACACGCCGACCATCGTAGGCGGCCGCTTGTGCACACTTTCACGCAGCCCTCGGTGTCGGTCGATATGCCGACATTCCCGCTGGTCGGAGCGGTGCGGGCACGACTACTCCCAACGGAAGAAGCGGGCCGCCGCACCCAGGCCGAGGACGGACCAGACCGCGAGGATCCCCAGCTCGGTCCACGGCATGCCGGCGCCGTCCCGGAGGACGTCGCGCAGGCCGCCGGAGAGGGCGGAGATGGGGAGCAGGCCGAGGACGCCCTGCACGGCGTCGGGGAAGCGGTCCAGCGGCACGATGACTCCGCCGCCGACGAGCAGCAGCAGGAAGACCAGGTTGGCCGCGGCCAGCGTCGCCTCGGCCCGCAGGGTGCCGGCCATCAGCAGGCCGAGACCGGAGAACGCGGCGGTGCCGAGCAGCAGAAGGAGGGCGACGGCGAAGGGGTTGCCGCGCGGCGACCAGCCGAGGGCGAGGGCGATGACGGTGAGCAGCGCCACCTGGAGCACCTCGGTGACCAGGACGGCGAGCGTCTTCGCGGTCATCAGCGCCCAGCGGGGGAGAGGTGAGGCGCCGAGCCGCTTGAGGACGCCGTAGCGCCGCTCGAAGCCGGTCGCGATGGCCTGGCCGGTGAACGCCGTCGACATGACGGCGAGCGCGAGGACGCCCGGCGCCAGGAAGTCGACGGCCTCGCCCGCGCCGGTGTCGACGACGTCGACGGTCGAGAACAGCACGAGCAGCAGCGACGGGATGACCACCGTCAGGAGCAGCTGCTCGCCGTTGCGCAGCAGCATCCGCGTCTCGAGCGCCGCCTGCGCGGCGATCATCCGCCCGAGCGGGGCCGCCCCGGGCCGGGGGGTGTACGTTCCGGCGCTCATCCGCGCAGTTCCTTACCCGTGAGTTCCAGGAAGACGTCCTCCAGCGTGTGCCGCTCCACCGAGATGCCGTCCGGCATCACGCCGTGCTGCGCGCACCAGGAGGCGACGGTGGCGAGCAGCTGCGGGTCCACCGTGCCGCTGACGCGGTACGAGCCGGGGGTGAGTTCCACGGCGGCGGACTCCGGGGGGAGCGCCTTGAGGAGGGAGGCGAGGTCGAGCCCGGGGCGGCCGGTGAAGCGCAGGGTGTTCTCCGCGCCGCCCCGGCAGAGCGTCTCGGGGCTGCCCTGGGCGACGACCCGGCCGGCGTCGACGATCGCGACGTCATCGGCGAGCTGCTCGGCCTCGTCCATGTGGTGGGTGGTGAGGACGACGGTGACGCCGTCGCGGCGCAGGTCGCGGACCAGGTCCCAGGTGGCGCGCCGGGCCTGCGGGTCGAGGCCGGCGGTCGGCTCGTCGAGGAAGACGAGCTCGGGGCGGCCGACCACGGCCAGCGCGAGCGCGAGCCGCTGCTGCTGGCCGCCGGAGAGCCGGCGGTAGGTCGTGCGGCCGCAGGACTGCAGGCCGAGCCGTTCGATCAGGTCGTCCACGTCGAGCGGGTGGGCGTGCAGCCTCGCCATGTGGCGGAGCATCTCCTCGGCGCGGGCACCGGAGTAGACGCCGCCGGACTGGAGCATGACGCCGATCCGGGGGCGCAGCGCGGCGGCCTGCCGGACGGGGTCGAGGCCGAGGACCCGGACGGTGCCGCCGTCGGGCCGCCGGTAGCCCTCGCAGACCTCGATCGTGGAGGTCTTCCCGGCCCCGTTGGGCCCGAGGACGGCGGTCACGCCGCCGGCGGGCACGGTCAGGGAGAGGCCGTCGACCGCGGTCCGCTCCCCGTAGCGCTTGACCAGCCCGGTGATCTCGACGGCGGCTGTGGTGCTCATGGGGGGAGTCTACGGAGCGGGCGGCGGGGCTCCCGCCGCCGGGGCGGACGGGCCGTCGCTGGGCCCTCGCCACGGCCGCGCGCCGGTCCGACAACGGGACGAAGGGGCAGGTGGGAGCGGTCGCGCGGGCCGGTGCGAGACCCCGCCGGATGATCGATCAACAGCCGTTTCCGCAGGTCAACTTAGGTACGCCTAAGTGATGCAGCGCACCGAAGCCCGTTCCGACGCGGCTTGTCACGCCCCGACGAATTACGCAACAATGGTGTTGTGAAAAACGTCGCCGAGCCCCCCAGGGACGACCTCGCGACCGGTGAGCGGTCCACCCGCAACCGGGTCGCGCGCTCGATCCTGGACCACGGCCCGTCCACCGTGACGGACCTGGCGGGGCGCCTCGGACTGACCCCGGCGGCCGTCCGCCGGCACCTCGACTCACTCGTCGCCGACAACGTCGTCGAGGCCCGCGACCAGCGCGTCTACGGGGCCCGCACCCGCGGCCGCCCCGCCAAGGTGTTCGCCCTGACCGACTGCGGCCGGGACGCGTTCGACCAGAGCTACGACACGCTCGCCGCCGACGCGCTGCGCTGGATCGCCGAGCAGGCCGGCGGGGACGAGGCCGTGATGGCCTTCGCCCGCCACCGGCTGGCCGCGCAGGCCGAGGCCTATCGCGCCGCCGTCGAGGCCGCGGATCCCGCACACCGCACCGAGGCCCTCGCCAGGGCATTGACCGCGGACGGGTACGCTGCTACGGCGCGAAACGCACCGGTGGGTGAGCAGCTCTGCCAGCACCACTGCCCCGTCGCGCACGTCGCCGAGCAGTTCCCGCAGCTGTGCGAGGCGGAGACCGAGGTCTTCTCCCGCCTGCTCGGGACGCACGTGCAGCGGCTGGCCACCATCGCCCACGGCGACGGGGTGTGCACCACGTTCGTTCCGAAGACCGCGGAGCGCGCGTCGAACCCGAACCCGCGGCACCCGTCAGACCAGCACCAACCGTCAGCGTCCGTCAGCACGTCCGCAAGCAAGGCCGGGAGGAACCCCGCATGACTCTCCCCACGGAGACTGCCCACCCCGAACTCGAGGGTCTGGGCACGTACGAATTCGGCTGGGCCGACTCCGACGCGGCCGGCGCCGCGGCCAAGCGCGGCCTCAGCGAGGACGTCGTCCGCGACATCTCGGCCAAGAAGAACGAGCCCGAGTGGATGCTCAAGCTCCGCCTCAAGGGCCTGCGCCTCTTCGACAGGAAGCCGATGCCGTCGTGGGGCTCGGACCTGTCGGGCATCGACTTCGACAACATCAAGTACTTCGTGCGCTCCACCGAGAAGCAGGCCGCTTCCTGGGAGGAACTGCCCGAGGACATCAAGAACACCTACGACAAGCTCGGCATCCCCGAGGCGGAGAAGCAGCGCCTGGTCGCCGGTGTCGCCGCGCAGTACGAGTCCGAGGTCGTCTACCACCAGATCCGCGAGGACCTGGAGGAGCAGGGCGTCATCTTCCTCGACACCGACACCGCACTGAAGGAGCACCCCGAGCTCTTCCAGGAGTACTTCGGCACCGTGATCCCGGTCGGCGACAACAAGTTCGCGTCGCTGAACTCGGCCGTGTGGTCCGGCGGCTCGTTCATCTACGTGCCCAAGGGCGTCCACGTCGACATCCCGCTCCAGGCCTACTTCCGCATCAACACGGAGAACATGGGCCAGTTCGAGCGGACCCTGATCATCGTCGACGAAGACGCCTACGTGCACTACGTCGAGGGCTGCACCGCCCCGATCTACTCCTCCGACTCGCTGCACTCCGCGGTCGTCGAGATCATCGTGAAGAAGGGCGGCCGCTGCCGCTACACGACGATCCAGAACTGGTCGAACAACGTCTACAACCTGGTCACCAAGCGCGCCGTGGCCTACGAGGGCGCGACCATGGAGTGGGTCGACGGCAACATCGGCTCCAAGGTCACCATGAAGTACCCGGCCGTCTACCTGATGGGCGAGCACGCCAAGGGCGAGACGCTGTCCATCGCCTTCGCCGGCGAGGGCCAGCACCAGGACGCCGGCGCGAAGATGGTCCACATGGCGCCGAACACGTCGTCGAACATCGTCTCCAAGTCGGTGGCGCGCGGCGGCGGCCGCACCTCCTACCGCGGTCTCATCGAGATCGGCGAGGGCGCGCCCGGCTCCAAGTCGAACGTGCTCTGCGACGCGCTGCTCGTCGACACCGTCTCGCGCTCCGACACCTACCCCTACGTCGACGTCCGCGAGGACGACGTGTCGATGGGCCACGAGGCGACCGTCTCCAAGGTCTCCGACGACCAGCTCTTCTACCTGATGAGCCGCGGTCTGACCGAGTTCGAGGCGATGGCGATGATCGTCCGCGGCTTCGTCGAGCCGATCGCCAAGGAGCTCCCGATGGAGTACGCCCTGGAGCTGAACCGGCTGATCGAGCTCCAGATGGAGGGCTCGGTCGGCTAGCACCGGCCCCCGCCCCGGCCGGCCCCGCCCGCGGTGGCCGGCCGGGCCCCGACAGCACCGCCCGACCCGACAGCGTTGACCCAAGAGAGCGAGCACCACGACAGCCATGGCTGAGGCTCAGAATCCCCCGGTGGGCTCCACCACCTCCGGCTCCATCGCGGTGGCCGCCGAGTCCACCACCGCCACCCGGATGAGTGCGCCCCCGTCCTTCGACGTCGCGGACTTCCCCGTCCCGCACGGCCGCGAGGAGGAGTGGCGGTTCACCCCGCTGGACCGCCTCAGGGGCCTGCACGACGGGACCGCGGCCGCCGGCGGCGTCCTGCGCGTCGAGGTCACCGCGCCCGACGAGGTCGTCCAGGAGACCGTCGACCGCGACGACCCGCGGGTCGGCAGGGCCGGGACCCCGGTGGACCGCGTCGCCGCGCAGGCGTTCTCGTCGTTCGAGAAGGCGTCGGTCGTCACGGTCCCCAAGGAGACCGTCCTGACCGAGCCGATCCGGATCGCCGTCCACGGCGAGGGCGGGGTCGCCTACGGCCACCAGGTGATCGAGCTCGGCGCCTTCGCCGAGGCCGTCGTGGTCATCGACCACACCGGTGACGGGGTGCTCGCCGCCAACGTCGACTACGTCCTCGGCGACGGCGCGAAGCTGACCGTCGTCTCCGTGCAGGACTGGGCGGACACGGCCGTCCACGTCGCCCAGCACAACGCGCTGGTCGGCCGGGACGCGAGCTTCAAGTCGATCGTCGTCACCTTCGGCGGCGACCTCGTCCGGCTGCACCCGCGGGTCTCCTACGCGGGCCCCGGCGGCGAGGCCGAGCTGTTCGGCCTGTACTTCACCGACGCCGGCCAGCACCAGGAGCACCGCCTCCTGGTCGACCACAACGTGCCCAACTGCACGTCCAACGTCGCCTACAAGGGCGCGCTGCAGGGCGACGACGCGCACGCCGTGTGGATCGGCGACGTCCTGATCCAGGCCGCCGCCGAGGGCACGGACTCCTACGAGCTGAACCGCAACCTCGTCCTCACCGACGGGGCCCGGGTCGACTCGGTGCCCAATCTGGAGATCGAGACCGGCGAGATCGCCGGCGCCGGCCACGCCTCGGCGACCGGCCGCTTCGACGACAGCCAGCTCTTCTACCTCCAGTCGCGCGGCATCCCCGCCGACGAGGCGCGCCGGCTCGTCGTCCGCGGCTTCTTCGCCGAGCTGGTCCAGCAGATCGGCCTCCCCGACGTGGAGGAGCGCCTGCTCGCCACGATCGACACCGAGCTGGAGGCGTCCGTCTGATGGCATTCGTCAAGGCCGTCTCGCTGAGCGAGCTGGTCGACGACACCCCCCTACGGGTGGAGATCGACGGCACGCCCGTCTCCGTCGTCCGCACCGAGGGCGAGGTGTACGCGATCAACGACATCTGCTCGCACGCGAACGTCTCCCTCTCGGAGGGCGAGGTGGAGGACTGCGCCATCGAGTGCTGGCTGCACGGCTCGTCGTTCGACCTCCGCACCGGGAAGCCGAGCGGACTGCCCGCGACGCGCCCCGTGCCCGTATACCCCGTACAGATCCAAGGGGACGATGTGCTCGTCTCCGTCACCCAGGAGTCCTGAGCTAGCCATGGCAACCCTTGAAATCCGCGACCTGCACGTGTCCGTCGAGATCGACAACGGCTCCAAGGAGATCCTCAAGGGGGTCGACCTGACCGTGAAGCAGGGCGAGACGCACGCCATCATGGGCCCCAACGGCTCCGGCAAGTCCACCCTGGCCTACGCGATCGCCGGCCACCCCAAGTACACGATCACCTCCGGCACCGTCACGCTCGACGGCGAGGACGTCCTGGAGATGTCCGTCGACGAGCGCGCCCGCGCCGGCGTCTTCCTCGCCATGCAGTACCCGGTCGAGGTCCCCGGCGTCTCGGTCTCCAACTTCCTGCGCACCTCCGCCACCGCCATCCGCGGCGAGGCCCCCAAGCTGCGGACCTGGGTGAAGGAGGTCAAGGGCGCGATGGAGCAGCTCCAGATGGACCCCTCCTTCGCCGAGCGCAACGTCAACGAGGGCTTCTCCGGCGGTGAGAAGAAGCGCCACGAGATCCTCCAGATGGAGCTCCTGAAGCCGAAGATCGCCGTCCTCGACGAGACCGACTCCGGCCTCGACGTCGACGCGCTCCGCCAGGTCTCCGACGGCGTCAACCGGGTCCGGGAGACCGGCGAGGTCGGCACCCTGCTGATCACGCACTACACGCGCATCCTGCGCTACATCAAGCCCGACTTCGTGCACGTCTTCGTGGGCGGCCGGATCGCCGAGTCCGGCGGCCCGGAGCTCGCGGACAAGCTCGAGAACGAGGGCTACGAGGCCTACACGAAGGTGGGTGCGACAGAGTGACGACAACGCCGGGTCTCCTCGCGCCGACGTCCCAGCTGCTCGACGAGGCGCTCCGCAAGGACTTCCCCATCCTCGACCGGGTGCTCCACGACGGCAAGAAGCTCGTGTACCTGGACAACGCGGCGACCTCGCAGAAGCCGCGCCAGGTGCTCGACGCGCTGAACGCCTACTACGAGCGGCACAACGCGAACGTCCACCGCGGCGTGCACGTGCTCGCCGAGGAGGCCACGGCACTGTACGAGGGCGCGCGCGACAAGGTCGCGGAGTTCATCAACGCGCCCAGCCGCGACGAGGTGATCTTCACCAAGAACGCCTCGGAGTCGCTGAACCTCGTCGCCAACATGCTCGGCTGGGCCGACGAGCCGTACAAGGTCGACCGCGACACCGAGATCGTCATCACGGAGATGGAGCACCACTCCAACATCGTCCCCTGGCAGCTGCTCTCGCAGCGCACGGGCGCGAAGCTGAAGTGGTTCGGCCTCACCGACGACGGCAGGCTCGACCTGTCGAACATCGAGGAGGTCATCACCGAGAAGACGAAGATCGTCTCCTTCACGCTGGTCTCCAACATCATGGGCACCGTCAACCCGGTCGAGGCGATCATCCGCCGCGCCCAGGACGTCGGCGCGCTGGTCTGCGTGGACGCCTCGCAGGCCGCCCCGCACATGGTGCTCGACGTGCAGGCGCTGCAGGCCGACTTCGTGGCCTTCACCGGCCACAAGATGTGCGGCCCGACCGGCATCGGCGTGCTCTGGGGCCGGCAGGAGCTCCTGGAGGACCTCCCGCCGTTCCTCGGCGGCGGCGAGATGATCGAGACGGTCTCGATGAGCTCGTCCACGTACGCCCCCGCGCCGCACAAGTTCGAGGCGGGCACGCCCCCGATCGCGCAGGCCGTCGGCCTCGGCGCGGCCGTGGACTACCTTTCCGCGATCGGCATGGAGCGGATCGCCGCGCACGAGCACGCGCTCACCGAGTACGCGGTCAAGCGGCTCCTGGAGGTACCCGACCTGCGCATCATCGGCCCGAACACGGCCGAGGACCGCGGCGCGGCGATCTCCTTCACGCTCGGCGACATCCACCCGCACGACGTGGGCCAGGTCCTCGACGAGCAGGGCATCGCCGTCCGGGTCGGGCACCACTGCGCCCGCCCGGTCTGCCTGCGGTACGGAATTCCGGCGACCACGCGAGCGTCGTTCTACCTGTACTCGACGCCCGCCGAGGTCGACGCGCTGGTCGACGGGCTCGAGCACGTACGGAACTTCTTCGGATAGGGCTGGTCGTGAAGCTGGATTCGATGTACCAGGACGTGATCCTGGACCACTACAAGCACCCGCACGGCCGCGGGCTGCGCGACGGCGACGCCGAGGTGCACCACGTCAACCCGACCTGCGGCGACGAGATCACGCTGCGGGTCCGCTACGACGGCACGACGATCGCCGACGTCAGCTACGAGGGCCAGGGCTGCTCGATCAGCCAGGCCTCGGCCTCCGTGCTGAACGAGCTGCTGGTCGGCAAGGAACTGGCCGAGGCGCAGAAGATCCAGGAGACCTTCCTGGAGCTGATGCAGTCCCGCGGCCAGATCGAGCCCGACGACGCCATGGAGGAGACGCTGGAGGACGCGGTCGCGTTCGCCGGGGTCTCCAAGTACCCCGCCCGTGTGAAGTGCGCGCTGCTGAGCTGGATGGCGTGGAAGGACGCGACGGCCCAGGCGCTGTCGGAAGGGAAGACCGCATGACGGACAACGACACCGCCACGCTGAAGCCGGCCTCCGAGGAGGAGGTCCGCGAGGCCCTGTACGACGTCGTCGACCCCGAGCTGGGCATCGACGTCGTCAACCTGGGCCTGATCTACGGCATCCACGTCGACGACGCCAACATCGCCACCCTCGACATGACGCTGACGTCCGCGGCCTGCCCGCTGACCGACGTCATCGAGGACCAGGCGAAGTCCGCCACCGACGGGATCGTCAACGAACTGCGGATCAACTGGGTCTGGATGCCGCCGTGGGGTCCTGACAAGATCACGGACGACGGCCGCGAGCAGCTGCGGGCGCTCGGCTTCAACGTCTGAGCACCGCCCTCGCGGAAGGCCCCCCGG